>NZ_SMAL01000009.1 GCF_004342165.1 Natranaerovirga pectinivora
GTAGTTAAGTGAAAATGTATTTCAAAATTTGCTTACAAAGAATTAAATAACTTATTGATGTTTGCCTTAGCAATCTAATTTGCTGGCTAAAAGTTTTTTCTTATAAGAAAAAAATCTTTTTCCTTATTATTAAAACTTTTATGTTTTGTCAAAAAAATTGACTTGGTTTATTCAATACACTATTCATTTATCATTGTCCAAAACCGTGACGAAGACCATCATATCATTATTTCAATTTTAAGTCAAGCACTTTTATTAAAAATATTATTATTTTATTTGTTTTATTCATACTCTTATCTTACTTAATGTTTTCAACAATTCATTATACCGGTAAACACATCATAAGTCTTAGTTATTTCTTTTATAGGAAATAGTACTTTTCTGTAACGTAAAAAAGCAGGGATTTTTTTATCCCTACTTATTTATATGGAAATCATAGAACTTCTTATTCTACTGTTACTTCTTTGCTATTTTCCCAAAGGCCATGGATATTACAGTATGATAGAGCAAAAACTGTACCTGATCTTTCTAATTTTACTTTTGTAGATCCTACAGGTTCAGTTTTTAAACCATCTTCACCATGTGCTGAAAAGTTGAATGTAGCTAATTCAACTGGAAACTTACCATCATCAGCTCTAAAATATACTTTTATCCATACAATATGATGCTCAAGCTCATTTGGATGTTTAATTTCATCACCTATAGATACTTTAATTTCTACTTCTTCTCCAGAGTTAACTTTTTCTGACACATGAATTACTGGTACATGTTTTTCACCTTTCCAGTCACCTGATTGAACTAAATTACTTAATGCCATAATTCTTCACTCCTTATTTTTTATTTAAAGTATAAATTTAATAAATATTATATAATAATTATACTCCAATGTTTTTTTTAAGTCAATTTTTTCCTTCTTATATATAAACTGCCCTTTTTGTATTTGGTCTAAAACCATTTGTTAATTTCTTAATATGGAGTCACTTTGGCTGTTGCCCATTCATTAGATTCACTTACAAAAAAACAGCTAATGACTGACATATAAAAAGGTACCTTACGGTACCAAATAACCTATATTACATTTTTTCTCTTATGGTTATATTATATTCTTACATATTATGTAATTATTATACTACTTTTGTTACTGTATAGCCTTGACTTACACACTTTTGAATATTTGATAAATAGAGTTCACCGGCTTGCGCTATGGAGCCACCAAAATAAAACTGTTGGTATATTAATTGATGTTGTTTATCATACAAGCTTTTTGTTACTCGTTTGTTTTTAGTGTTCAAAGTAATTTTTATTATATTATTTCTTTTAGCGCAACTTGTATTATATAACATACGTCACCTCCACACTTTTAACAAAACCTCTAGAAAGCAAGTTGAAAATATACTTTCTTTTAACTATATTATGTGTGATAGGGAAATATGTATTCATATTTTTCCAATTTTATTTTATAAAAGTATTTTAGTTAACGAAAATACTCATTTCAAAAAACAATAAATAGTCAGGGACAAATATATACATTTTTTGATTAATTTAGTGGTTGTTTTATGTTTTAGTCGTTATTTTATACAAAAAAATATATTTAAGTTTGTAATATTTGTGAACACTTATTATATGCCTGGTGATATAATAATAATTGTAAACCCCCCCAATACAATAGAGTATTTGCTACACCCCATAAAAACAAATACCTTCTCCTTAAAAAAAGACAGCAGATCGGTTGGCTGTCTTTTTTTTATTATTTAAAACCTGTTATATAATTTTTTAATATAGATCTTGTTCAAATTTATCCTTTATTCTTTCTGTGTCATTTTCTATCCCCAATAATAACATTAACTTTAATCTTGCTTTTTGTCCTGATAAGTTACCCCCCAGTATTACTCCCATTTTTCTTAGATAACTTCCTCCACCTTCGTATCCATAAGTATCTAAAACTCTTCCACTAGGGCATATTGAAACAATGACCACTGAAATATTATGATTAATGGCTTTTTGAATGGCCAATGCCATCTTAGGTGGTACATTACCTCTTCCCATAGCTTCTACTACAATTCCTTTATAGTTTTGTTGAATACAATAATCTATATAATCATCTTCTATTCCTGAGTAACATTTTATCAATCCAACTTTTTTTTCTATTTTGTGAGATTCAATTTTTGTTACAGTTCTTCTTGCCCTATAATAAATGACATGATCTTGATCTACGATTCCTAATGGTCCTAGTTCTAAACTTTTAAATGTATCTAAGCTTAATGTATGGGTTTTCATTACTTCATCTGGGGAGTAAATATGATCATTCATTACCACCAAAACCCCTTTATTATAAGAAGTATCATCTAACGCAGTACATATGGCTGCCGCTAAATTAGCAGGACCATCATATCCTAATTCAGAACTGTTCTTCATTGCACCTGTTACTATAACAGGTTTTTTAGTTTTTAAATACAAATCTAAAAAGTATGCTGTTTCTTCTAAAGTATCCGTCCCATGTGTTACAACGGCACCTTCTACATCATCTTTTAGCAGTATCTCTTCTATCTTATTCCCTAACTCTAACATTATATCAGGGGTTATATGAGGTCCTGGGGCCTTACTAAAATGATATGGATATATATTCGCTTTCTTATTAATGCCAGATATTTTGGATATGATTTCTTCATCTGACAAAGCTGGAATAACGGATCTTAAGTTTTCATCTACTTTCATGGAGATTGTTCCACCAGTAAAAATCAACGCAATTGTCTTCATCTTCTCTCTCCCAATAAAAATATTTGTCTTTATATATTATTAGCCAACACTTCTATTAAATACAAAAAAACCTAAGTTATCCTTAGGTTTTTTTAACATTATTATATAGATGGAGAAAATTCATTAAATAATGCTTTGAATTCAATTCCTGATATTTTTTCTTTTTCAAGGAGTACTTCTGCTGTTTTATGAAGCACTTCAATGTTTTCATTAAGGATTTTAATTGCTTTGTTATAAGAACTGTCTATTATACCTTTTATTTCACTGTCTATTAATCCAGCAATATTTTCTCCATAATTTCTTGTATGACCCCAATCTCTTCCAATAAACACTTCTTCGTTATTGTCTCCAAATTGGATTGGTCCTAATACATCAGACATACCAAATTTTGTAACCATTCCTGATGCAATTTTTGTAGCTCTTTCTATATCGTTAGAAGCGCCAGTAGTAATATCATCTAATACTAATTTTTCTGCCGCTCTACCACCTAATAAAGCAATGATTTCTTGTTCCATTTTTGTCTTAGTTTCATAATAAGTATCTTCAGCAGGTATAGACATGGTGTAACCACCAGCAAAACCTGTAGGAATAATTGATATACTATGAACTGGATCAATTTCAGATAATATTTCATGCATTATAGCATGCCCAGCCTCGTGATAAGCAGTAATTTTTTTCTCTTTTTCTGTTATTACACGACTTTTCTTCTCTGTACCGATTCCAACTTTTATAAATGCTCTATGAATATCTTCTTGCTCTATCACTTTTTTATTCTCTCTAGCTGCAAAGATTGCAGCTTCATTTAATAAGTTTTCAAGATCAGCACCTGTAAATCCTGATGTGCTTCTTGCAATAGCTCTAAAGTCTACATCATCAGATAAAGGTTTACCCTTTCCGTGTACTTTTAGTATTTCTTCACGGCCTTTTGCATCTGGGCGACCTACAACTACTTTTCTATCAAATCTACCTGGTCTAAGTAATGCAGGATCTAAAATATCTACACGGTTTGTAGCAGCCACTACGATAACCCCTTCATTAATTCCAAACCCATCCATTTCTACTAGAAGTTGGTTTAGTGTTTGTTCTCTTTCGTCATGACCTCCACCTAAACCTGCTCCTCTTTTTCTACCAACTGCATCAATCTCATCAATAAAGATGATACAAGGTGAGTTTTTCTTGGCTTGCTCAAACAAGTCCCTAACTCTTGATGCACCTACCCCAACAAACATTTCAACAAAATCAGATCCTGAAATACTAAAAAACGGAACGCCTGCTTCTCCTGCAACGGCTTTAGCAAGTAAGGTTTTACCCGTTCCTGGAGGGCCTACTAATAAAACCCCTTTTGGTATTCTAGCACCTAGTTCAACAAACTTTCTTGGGCTTTTTAAAAATTCTACTAGTTCTTCTAATTCTTCTTTTTCTTCATCTAATCCTGCTACATTTTTAAAGGTTATTGTTTTCTTGTCATCAACAACCATCTTAGCACGACTCTTACCAAAGTTCATAACTCGGCTTCCACCGCCACCACCTTGGGCTTGATTCATTATAAAGAAGAATAGAAATATTACAACCCCTAATGCAATTATAGATGGAAGTAGGGATAATAACCAATTCGGTCTAGGAACATCTAACATCTCTCTATCTATGTTATATTCTCTAACATCTAATTCCACTTGGTTTGTATTAGACACAAAAAATGTTCTGGAAGAATTGTCAATAAAATCTACTTTCACACTTCCTGTAGGCACTTCTGCATTTGGTTTTATTTGTATATATCTTATTTGATTTCCTTCTAAGTCATTTAAGAATTGCTTATATCCATAAGCATCTCCTCTTTTTTCATCAGAAGACGATAATACTACTGCAAACAGTAATACAACTAATAATAATGCATAAAAGCTAAGGCCTTTCATATTTTTTTTCAATATATCTTCCTCCTCTCGTTAAGCTAATTAATTTAAAAGATAACACAGTTTTGTAACAAGTTCAATGATTTATTGCTCAATTATTCCAACATAAGGTAAGTTTCTATACTTTTGAGCATAATCCAGTCCATAGCCTACAACAAATTTGTCAGGTATTTCAAACCCTACATAATCTACAGCTACATCTACAACTCTTGTTTCTGGTTTATCTAATAATGTACATAGCTTAATTGTGTTTGGCTTTCTTTCTTTTAATATTTGAATTAAATAACTTAATGTTCTACCAGAATCAATTATATCTTCTACAATAATAACGTCTTTCCCTTCAATAGCATCATCTAAGTCTTTAACGATTTTTACAATACCACTACTTACTTTTTCATCCCCGTAACTTGAAACAGCCATAAAGTCCATCGTTACAGGAACACTTATCTTTTTAGCTAAGTCGCACATAAATACAACCCCACCTTTTAATACACAAATAAGGTGTAATGTTCTACCTTTATACTCTTCTGATATTTCTTTTGCCATTTCTTCAATTCTTTTCGCAACTTCTTCTTCTGTAATAAGTGTGCCAATTTTTTCTACCATCTTATAAATCCTCCGTATCTGTAATTTCCACTTTTAATATCTTTTGTGTTTTTTCAGTTACTTTATACTCTTCACTAACTCTGTATCCAATAATCCATATTATATGATTACCATCCGCAATTAATAATATTTCATCTCTTTTTTCTTTTGGTATTTTATTATCAATAAAGTAATCCTTTAATTTTTTTCTACCATTTATACCTTTCAGAACAATAAAGTCACCAGTTTCTCTAGTTCTTAAACACAAAGCACTTTTTATTCTATCATAATCAAAGAATTTAGTATATGTTTTTTTAGAAGTATCTTCCTCTTTTATATGATTTATAAGGCTTGTTTTCATTTGTTTGGTTATACTTTGTATATAATAACTAGATGGTATTTTTATTATACATTTTTCTTTTTGTAAATGAGCTGGTTTTTCTTGATTATTTTTCAGAAATGAAAATTCTAATGCATCATAATGCTTTTTAACCAATAAATTATTTGGTAAATCAATCTTCTTCCCTACTTCTTTGTTTGCTAGCCCTAAAACTTGATCTATATGAATAGATTCCATATTTTTTATGGTAGATACCCTATTTATAACCTCTCTAATTAATCGTTTTTTCATAGCAATATGTTGGTCCAATAATTCATCTGTTCTTATTATAATATTATCTTCCTCTTGGGATATGATTAATTCTTTTAATAATTCATTTGTATTAATATTTAAATAATCGTCATCTTCTTTTAATAATTCAGTAGTCTGGACAATTTTATCTATTACTTTTTCATTAATATTAGCTTCAATGTATGGAATGATATTAAGACGTATTTTATTTCTTAAGTAAATGTCTTGAGAATTGGTATAATCCTCTTTATACTTTAATTGGTTTTTATTAAGATATGCAATAATATCTTCTCTTTTAAACATTAGCAAAGGCCTAATAATATTCTCTCTTTTAGGTGACATCCCTAATAATCCTTTTATCCCCGAGCCTCTTATTAGATTAATAAGAACGGTCTCCCCTTGATCATTCATATGATGACCTACAGCTATTTTTCCCTTTTTATATTGATCAAGTATTTGGTTGAATACATTATACCTAACTATTCTTCCCGCTTCTTCTTCTGATACTTTTAATCGTTTTGATTCTTCTTTTATATTAATTTTATAACTATAAAAGGGCACCTCTAATGTTCTACATAATTCCTTTACAAATTCTTCATCGGCGTCTGCATCTATCCCTCTTATGCCATGATTAATATGAGCCGCTGACAGTGTAAAGTTTATATTTCCTTGTAGTTTATGTAAGAGATGGAGCAAACAAACTGAGTCTGCTCCACCAGAAACACCAATAACAACATGGTCGTCTTCGTCTATTAAGTTCTCTTTTAGAATATATTCTAGTATTTTCTTTTCCATTTTTTGTACCTACTTATTTTTTATATCTAAAATTTTACTAAATATACAACCATTAATCAAGCTAGATTTTTAATTTGATGGCTATATCCCTTGATACACTAAATACGCCAACAGAATAATACTTACAAATAAGGAGATTCTAATAAGAACTAAATTATTTTTGCTTATTACGTATTTTCTTTTTATATGTTGCTTTTGATATTTCTCTAGTATCTTCTCTGCTTCTTTTATTATATTATTATTTGTGTTATCCATTCTTCCTCCATTATTTCTTCCATATTCTACTTACTAGAACAGTCATATCATCTTGAACCTTATTACCATATTTGTTTTTAGCTCTTTCTAGAATATATTCAGCTATTTCTTGAGGATTTTTGCTGTTGATTTCTTGTAAAATTTCTTCAATCCAGTATTCCTTTTCAATCATCTCACTATCCGCATCTACTATACCATCTGTTACCATTATAAGAAAATCACCTTCGTAAAGCTTTTTAGTAGTTGTATCAAAGTCTACTGTATTTAAAACACCTACTGGTAGGGATGTGGATTTTATGATTTCTACACTGTCTTTTCGCTTTATAAAAGTTGGACCTGCGCCGATTTTTATAAATTCACATATACCTGTATGCAAATCTACAACACTCATATCTAATGTTGAAAAGGAATGTTCATTTGATTTTAACACAAGGACTGAGTTAATCATTTTAATTGCTGTTTTTTTATCAAATCCCGCTTCCATAAATTGCTCTAAAAGTTCTATTACTGCTTCGCTTTCTCTACAAGCCTTTAAGCCTGTTCCCATTCCGTCTGATAAAGACAATATGGTTTGTCCATTTTGAAGTTCTAAGAAAGAAAAGTTATCTCCTGAAACCTTTTCCCCTTCTTTTGTTGCTCTTGCCAATCCTTGTATGGTTCTAAACAGCTTTTCTTCATTAAATTTTAAGGTTACATACTCTTTATCTACTGTGTATTTACTGCTTTCGTCCAGTCTCATTTTCTTTTTCATCACTTTGCTTACTACAGGCAAAAATTCTTTTGACCCAATGGCTTGATTACTAGATCTTAATGTTATATAAACCTCTTTTTTATTCTGCTTTTCCACAACAATTATACTTTTTATGATTACTGGATATTTTTTTAATTCTATTTCTAAATCTTTTTCTAACCTTTTCTCACTATTTATATTGGCATATAATTCTTCTGCAAAATTATCAATAATATTGGATACCCCAATTAATTGTTCTGAAACCAATTCTCTACTTTCTATGATTCTATTATGCCAAGATAAATTGATTTTAAATAATTCAAATAGTCTATTGGTTGTTATTATAAATTCATCTAATTTTATACATTTATTGTAAAAATCATCAGGTATATCATTTTTTTGTATTCTACCTTTTTTTTCAGCAGCACCTAGAATACTAAAGGCTGCTTTGTAAGTGTCATAAAATTCTTTTTGCCAACATAGAGAACACATACTACAATTTTTGCACACTTTTTCAGCTACCTCATCAAAAATTTGATTAACTTCTTGTTGTGTTAGACCAGATCTTTTATCTGAAATGGAAGTAAATGTTTCAGCTAATTTTTGAAAAGACTCTGAAAAGATATTTAATCTTTCTTTTATTAAACTTTGAAATCTATTTTTATAATATTCATTGCTAATGATGACCTTTTCTTTTTCTGCACCTATTCTTGTGATCCATTGCTTTGGCATAAACAAAAATATAGCTATACTAATTATTAATGCTCTTGTTATATCATAACCTAACAATTCAGGTGTATAGTAATATCCTAGGAGTATTGTTCCTAATGTTAATCCAATAGCGCTACCTATTCTACCCACTTCTCTAAACAATCCTGATAATAATCCAATGATTCCTAAAGCACCTACCATTAAAGGAGACATCAAACCTATAGTAACCAAAACTGTTCCAATTAACAAACCAACAACAGCACCTATTCCAACACCAAAAGAGTAGGCAAAATATAATATACTTGAGAATATAGCAATCTCTGTAACAGAGTAATTTAATATTTCTATATTCATTAATCCTATAATAATTGTAGTTACCAATATTCCAAAACTAATTATTTGCTCGTTGGTTAATGGCATCTTTCTTTCATTACTTAACATATAGGATACACTTTTAAAATATATAAGTCCAAATGTTATAACTATAATACTTTCTAATATAGCAAGGGTGGTAAAATACCCTAAATTACCTTGTAAAAAAACAAAGGCATAATTAATAACAAATGTACTAACCGCAGATACACATGTACTAACAATTAAAGTAACCTTTTTACCTCTTACCTCCAAGTAGGTGTTAAAAGTGATCATTAGCATAATGATAAGAAAGTATTTTACAAAGTCCAATATAGGCAATATGGTTGCAAATCCAATTACCGTACTAAGAAAAATCCACATACGACTTGATTTGTCTAAGTACACCACTGAATAATAGGCTATTGCAATGGGATTTAATTGATAGAAAGATATTCTGCTTAATACAAACCCTACTAAACTCACAAGTATTCTTTTAAAGTGCACCTTCAGTAATTTTCTCCATAAGCCATCATCAATACTTTTACTTTTTGGGTCAAGCTTTTTTTCTAATACAACTTCTTCTAAATGTTGCATCGTATACCTCCTCATTATATATATTTATTTAATACAAATATTTTTTACTCAGACAAGTCAGTATTATATATGAGGTCAATAAAAATCTTTGTCAAAAGTTGAATATTTTTCTAATAAATTTTAGACATATTTTTTTCCTTTAGATTCATAAATGAATTATAGATGACTTGATTTTAAAAGTTAATCTACAATAATAAGTGTTTATAAAATTAAATTGGTTTACATATAACCACAATATCTATATTGAATTTTTTTATCAACCACAATATATTCATTAACAATTAATGATTAAGTGTTTATATTTTGTTTTTAAGTATGTAATTTTACATTTCTGCATTTTAGTATTTTTTTGGCTAATAAAATAGAAACTTTTTTTATTTGTTAAATTACATTAAGGGTAAAGATAAGTTAGCAAATTTACTTCCAAGGATTTAATACTAGGCTTTTAACGCCCTTTATTGTATATATATGTTATTCCCTATTTTTTCCAATTCAAACATAGAAATTACTTTTTATGTTTTTACGCAACAAAAAACCCTAGAACTATGTTCTAGGGTTTTTGCAATAGCGGAGGACGGAGTCGAACCGCCGACACTACGGGTATGAACCGTATGCTCTAGCCAACTGAGCTACTCCGCCATTTTGTCTGACGAATAGTTATTATACACACTATTTTAAAGCTTGTCAACCTTTTGATGTAAGTGGTGTTGCTGATTATAGTTTGTTACTTTTGGGGCACTATCAATAACTCATTCTCTTTAATAAGCCCAAACATTTCCCTTGCTACTTCTTCTATGTAATCTGTCTTATTCATATATTCTTGTCTTTCTTTAATAAGTTCTTGTCTTTCTTGTTCACTTTCAATAATATTAAGCAATCTAGTCTCTTGGTTTTTTAGTTCTTTGTTTTCTTCATAAAGAGTTGATATTTTTATAACAATTACTGTTATCAGTACAAATAATATTACTATTATAGGCGCCGTACCTCTAGGTATTATTTTCCTTTTCATTTTATCATCCCTTTTATCTTTGGTTTATATCTTTCTTATGACCATTTTAACGGTTTTCTTTATTTTTTTCAATTGTTTTAGAATAAACTTGTATAGTTTTCTAAAAATAGAGTATACTCCTTTGAATCTTTTTAAAATAAATTTAATAACAAACACAAAAGGCTTTAGAATCAACATAATCACTTTTTTAATCATATCTATTATACTATTTATACTTTTAGATACTCCATTTACAATGTAATGGCTTGCTATTGCAAAATACAGAACCAATCCAATAAGAACACCAATAATAACATATCCTCTAATCACTCCATTATTTTGCCTAAATAGGATTACAAAAAGAAAAACGCTACTAATAATCCAAAACAAACCATCTTCTATGTTTATTAGGAAGTTAGAATGCGCTACAACCCTCCTAAAAATCCGTATAATATCATAGAATACGCCTATAGCTATGCCACTTGCTATAGTTATCATGAAGAGTTGACCTTGTACTGTTATAAACTCGCTCAATACTCTTCACCTCTATCTAAATAGTCTCCCTAGTAATGATCCTCCTGATTTGCCATAACCACTTTGATTACTGTACATAATACTTTCAATTTCTCCGTCAATATCAACTTCACCTTTTTCAACACTCAACCTATTAACATGTAGGTCTAATCCTTTAATAGATAACATTCCTAATTCTGTTTCTAACACAATCTCATCTGCATCAAATGATAATACATCAATAACACCTGTGATTATACCCGTGTTTCTATTGCTTAATGTTATCTTATGTCCTTGTTTTATGGTCTTATCTTCCATAAAAAAACCTCCTTATAATTCATATGTTTATTCATATTTCATTATATTAGAGGTTGTATCTATTTATTCTATCTTCTTGTTTAAAGAATTTTATATAATTCCTTTGCTTCGTCTTTTTTTGAAGTATCTTGAATATTAATCACTTCAACTTTTGTTGTTCTGGTTCCAAACTGTATCTCAATAATATCTCCTTCTTTTACTGTAAGAGATGGTTTTCCTATATTCCCATTCACTAGTACACGACCTGCAGAACAAGCTTCGTTTGAAACTGTTCTTCTTTTTATCAATCTAGTTACTTTTAGATATTTATCTAATCTCAATATATCCACATCCTTTTTAAAATCAATTATTGAGAGATTATTTTTTTCAAAAAAAACCTACACATCAATGTGTAGATTTTATATTTTCATTTCATTTAACTTACACTTCAGTGGGCTTAAAGCCCACTGAAGTAAGAAAAAGTACTTTATTCTTTACGACTATGTACTTCTTCTATGGTTAATTAACCATTTATTGTATCTTTTAAAGCTTTACCAGCTTTGAATCTAGGAGCTTTTGATGCAGGAATTTGCATTGGCTCTCCAGTTTGAGGGTTTCTACCTTCTCTAGCAGATCTCTCTGCTACATCAAATGTACCAAAACCAACTAATTGAACCTTTCCCCCATTAGCTAGTTCTTCACTTACTACATCAACAAAAGCTTTTAATACTTTTTCTGAGTCTTTTTTGCTCAATTCTGTTCTTGCTGCAATCGCAGTTACTAAATCAGATTTGTTCATAAAACTCCTCCTCTTTTATAAGTATAATTTTTTCATATATAAACAATCGCTTTAAACGATTATTTTACCTTTTTCCATAATGCATTCATTTCTTCTAAATTCATAGTTGAAAGTGTCTTGCCCTCTTTAAGAGCCAGATTTTCAACTCCCTCAAATCTATTTATAAACTTTTCTATGGCATTTGTCAAGGAAAATTCTGCATTTAACCTAAAAAATCTTGATAGATTGACCATTGAGAACAATAAATCTCCAAACTCTTCATCTATTTCCTTCTTTTTTCCCATTGAAACAGCTTCTTTAAACTCACTTAATTCTTCATCTACCTTACCCATAACATCCTCTATATTATCAAAGTCAAACCCCACTTTTTTGGCCTTTTTTTGCACCTTGTAGGCTCGCACTAAGGCAGGTAACGCTTTAGGGATGTTTCTTATTTCTTCAGTAGTTGTATCAGATTTTTTTTCTATTTTTTTAATATGGTCCCAACGGTCCATAACTTCTTCAGTTGTTTCCAATTGATCTTCGCCAAAAATATGAGGATGTCTTCTAATCATTTTTTCAGAAATTTTATGAATCACTTCTTCAATAGTAAAATGATTTTCTTCTGATGCTATTTGAGAATGCATCATTACTTGCAAAAATAAATCCCCTAATTCTTCACTTAGATTCTCTACATCATTATTATTAATGGCATCTATTACTTCATAACTTTCTTCTAATAGATTTTCTCTTAAGGAGTCATGGGTTTGCTCTCTATCCCAAGGACAGCCTTCTTTACTTCTTAATATCTCTATTATTTTTCTAAAGTCATTAAACGAGTATTTCTTTTTTTCTACCAGAGTCTTTTTCATTTATATTTCACCTTCTTGGTTTTTAATATATCATACTTTTATAAGATAAAAAATAGTTAATTTTTCATATTTCGACATTTTTAAATTTTTATAATATAGCAAAAAAACCGCCCTTAAAAAGGCGATTTTTTATACTTTATACTATTGCTCCATTTGTTTGCCTAAAAACCCAGCTGCAGAGAATGCTAACTTTTGTTCCGTTTCTCCCATTTTAACTTTTGGGTCTTTATTTAGTAATATAACAGCTCCTATAGCATCTCCTTCAGATATTATAGGTGTAATAACTTCAGACGTATATTCATCAAAGTCATCATCTGTAATATTTACAAATTTCTTATCATCTTTAGTTGCCATTACGGTCTCTCTCTCAGATATCACATGTTCCAATTCTTTACTAATATGCTTTTGAAATAATTCCTTTTTTCCTCCTCCAGAAACAGCAATTACCTGATCTTTATCTGAAATACATATTATATGACCAGTTGTTTGAGCTAAGGATTCTGCATATTGTTTTGCAAATGCACCTAACTCTCCTATAGGTGAGTATTTTTTTAAAATTATTTCTCCGTCTTTGTCTGTGAATATTTCTAAAGGATCACCTTCTCTAATTCTTAATGTTCTTCTTATTTCTTTAGGTATTACCACTCTTCCTAAATCATCAATTCTTCTTACAATACCTGTTGCTTTCAAGTTCCTTCCTCCTTTTGAGAAAAAAGTCTTTGCTGTCATGAATTAGTATGCTAATTTTTTCTTTTATTATTCAGCAAATATAAAAGTATTTTTTTTAACCTTAATCCCTTTCTTTTATGTGTCGCTTCTAAATTTTCTCCATAGAAAATATCATAGGATACATTATTTTGATTGGACCATAATTTGATGCTCTTAGTATAGCTCTTAATTGTGTCTTAAATACATCTTTTTGATCTAAACACAGTCGAATAGCACGATAACCTAGGAAAGAGTTCATTTCTTCGTCAAAACATAATAGGATAAATGATAATTTCATTCCCACCTTTTTCTGCTATTTTTCTATATATTTTATATTGTTCTTCTTCTGTGGGAAAATTATTACTCTGCATATAAATAAATTCTGTTCTAGGTAAACGGATTTGTTAAAAGTCTTTGTATACAATAGATATATGGATGGTTACTGTTAAAATTTTGTGACTAGGGGTGCTTATTGTTTTATCAGTAAATTAATGTGGTAAATGTTTTAGACAATAAAAAAGACATATATAATTTTTTTATATACGTCTTTTCATATTTTTTTATTTTCCTACAGTTATATTGCTCCATATATCTTCATTTATTAAAATATTATATTCTTTTTTCCATTCTTCATATTGTTTATTAAAGGCTTCATTTTTTTGCATCTGAATATTATTTTTAGTTAGGATTTCTTCTAGTTCTTTGATTTGTTCTTCAAAAAATTCAACTGCTTCTTGAGATGGTTTGATTATCTCTTCAAGTTTAATGATATGATAGCCATAAGGTGTTGCTACAATATCACTGATTTCACCAGGTTTTAGATTAAATACTGCTTCTTCAAAGGCTTCCATCATCTCACCCTTTAAAAAAGTGTATTCACCCTTGTTCTGAATGGACTCCGTATCCTGAGAATAGGATAGAACTAAGCTTTCAAATTTTTCTCCTAATCTAACTTTTTCTAATACTTCCAATGCTTTTTCATAGGCTTCTTCTTGAATTTCTAATGCTAAAGGCTCTAAATTATTGTTCCCTGATATTTCATGGGTTTTAAGTAATATATGTTTTACTCTATATTGCTCTAATGAGAAACTTGAAAAATATTTATAGTTTTCATCTTCTAATAAGTATTGTGCTATCCTTTTTTCATCAGGCTCAAAGTCTTTTGTTAAATCATTATACACTCTATTAACAAGAAGATTTTCTTTGAATACTTCTTTTACAAGACTTTCATCACCACTACCCTCTTCATAATATTCCTTTAGATATTCCAAGACAAATCTATCAATATCTTTCATTTCTTCTTCTGACAGTGATATCCCTAGTTCCCTTGCTTTATCATTTACTATTTTGATTCGAACAACATTTTCAATGGCTCTTTGTTTTGCCACTTCTTCTGCAGTCATACCATCAAAATTCGTTTCCCAAATATCTTGTCCGCCAATGGCTTCAAACTCTTGTTCAATTTCGTTCAAGTATAATAGTACTTCATCAAGCAAAACTTTTTCTTCATCTATGGTTATAACATATTGTTTGTTCGTTGTATTGGTTGAACATCCAGATATAATAATCATGGTAACGAATGCTATTATATAAACAATTTTTTTGTTCACCTGCATCCTCCTATTCTATTAAGTTTATTCTACCTCTTGCTCTTGGCAAAAGGGACTTAATTCTTTTACCTTAATTATTATTATAAAGAAGTTTAACTAATCCTTCAAATCTTTTATGTCGTGTAATACATTCTTAATCTGTCTGAAAAATTCATTTTTATTGTTTATATCTACTTTATAGGTAAAGAATGGTGCATCCTTTATTGAAAACTTTAATTTGTTATTGTATTTCTCAATTAACCCAGGTATTTTTATTGGATTTATCTTAGTCTCTTGTCTTACTTGTAACTTAATATAATCTTGTCTTTGCTCTACTGATATAATATCTGCTGAATGGGCTAATGCTTTAATTAATGCTATTTCTAACAAGTTAGAAACGGTTTTAGGGATATCTCCATATCTATCTTCTATTTCTTCCTGTATTTCAAAATAATCCTCTTCATTTTCAATAGCTGCTATCCTCTTATATATATCTAGTTTTTGTATTTCATTTTCAATATAGCTTTGAGGAATATAGGCATTGACATTCATTTCTATTGTTGTGTCAAAAGAATCTTCTTGATCATGGTTTTTCATAGTTTTTATAGCTTGTTCTAGGAGCTTACAGTACATATCATAACCTACTGCTTCCATATGACCATGTTGCTCAGATCCTAATAGGTTTCCTGCTCCTCTAATTTCTAAATCTCTCATTGCAATTTTAAATCCTGATCCAAATTCAGTAAATTCTCTAATGGCTTGCAGTCTTTTCTCAGCTGTTTCATTTAGCATTTTATTTTTCTTATAACATAAATAGGCATAGGCAACTCTATTGGATCTACCTACTCTTCCCCTTAATTGATACAACTGAGATAGTCCCATTTGGTCTGAATCGTGTATTATTATAGTGTTTACATTGGATATATCTAACCCAGTTTCAATTATTGTTGTAGAAACCAATACATCGATTTCGCCATTAATAAAGTCAAACATTATTTGCTCTAATTCTCTTTCATTCATTTGACCATGAGCAAAAGCCACTTGAGCTTCTGGTACCATTTTACTTATACGATCAGCAATTTCATCAATATCTTTTACACGATTGTAAACATAGTAAACCTGACCTTCTCTAGCAAGCTCTCTATGAATGGCTTCTCGTATCATTTCTTCATTGTATTCAAGTACATAAGTTTGTATTGGCAATCGCTCTTCTGGCGGCTCTTCTAACACACTCATATCTCTTATACCTATAAGACTCATATGCAATGTTCTTGGAATTGGCGTAGCCGTTAATGTCAATACATCAACATGTTCTTTCATTTGCTTCATCTTTTCTTTGTGCTTAACTCCAAATCTCTGCTCTTCATCAACAATTAATAAACCAAGGTCTTTGAATACTACATCCTTTGATATTATTCTATGGGTGCCTATTACAATATCAACTAATCCCTTCCGTAGTCCCTCTGTTGTTTGTTTTTGCTCCTTAGCACTTCTAAAACGGGATAACATTTCTACTTTAATAGGAAAATTCTTCATTCTTTGTACAAAATTATTATAATGTTGTTGGGCCAATATGGTTGTAGGGACTAAATACGCCACTTGTTTACCATCTTGGACAGCTTTAAATGCAGCTCTTATAGCTACTTCAGTTTTACCATATCCTACATCCCCACAAATAAGCCTATCCATTATTTTTTGACTTTCCATATCTTTTTTAGTATCTCTTATTGCATACAATTGATCTTCCGTTTCTTCAAAAGGAAACATTTCCTCAAACTCTTTTTGCCATAGAGTATCCTTAGAGTAAACATACCCTTTTTCTTCTTGGCGCTTTGCATACAACCCAATTAGATCCTTAGCCAAATCTTCAACTGCTTTTCTTACCTTTGTTTTGGTTTTAACCCATTCACTAGAGCCTAATTTATTTAATTTTGGTTTTCTGCCTTCAGCACCAATATATTTCTGAATTAAGTCCAGTTGGTTTGTAGAGACATATAAATTCCCATTATCTCTATAACTTATTTTTATATAATCTTTTGAAATACCTTCAACTTCTATTTTCTCAATGCCTTGGAATATACCAAGACCGTGATTTTCATGTACTACATAATTGCCTACAGATAAATCAGTGAATTTCTGTATTTTATTTCCCTTATATTGCTTCTTTCGTTTTTTCTCCTTTTTCTTAGAGAATACATCTGTTTCTGAAATAATGGCATAGCGAATTAATGGATATTCAAACCCTTTGTGAAGGTTACCATATCCTACGACTATATTTCCTTCAATAATTTCAGATGAAAAGTCCCTGTTATAACTGGCTCTTATGTCTCTTTCTTGCAAATCTTTAACCAATCGTTCAGCTCTTGTTTTTGAACCAGCCAATAATGCTACTTTATATTTTTTATCTTGATAAGCCTTTAAATCTTTTATTAACATCTCAAAGCTATTGTTATATGGATTAATAGACTTGACTTCTAAATTATAATGTTCTTTAATATTGATTTCTTTAATGCTCTGTGTTAGTGTACTTAAGACTATTAATGTTTTATCTTTAAGCTTATTAATAATATCTTCAAATGAATGAAGCAATTCAAGTTGTGAAGGCAATAAATACCCTTTTTCATATCTCCCCATCATACTTAATTGAAATTCCTTACTTGCAACTTCATACTTCTCTTTAACCCGTTTTGGCTCATCTATAAAATATATTGTTTCATCTTTCTGGAAGTAATCGATAATAGATGATGTTTCCTCATAAAAGAATTTAATATAACTTTCCACACCACTATAAGTTTTTAGATTTTCAAGTTTGTCATTAATCTCTGAAATGGTTTCTTTGATTTTTTCTATTTCTTCTCTTTTATCACTTTTCTTAAAGAAGTTTACCATTTCTTCTTTTTCTTTTTCTAACTTTATCAATGCATTCTTAATATTATTTTCCTTTAATACCACTTCTGTACCTGGATAAACCTTAATACTATCTATTTTTTCAATGGACCTTTGGGTTTTAATATCCATTGTACGTATAGAATCTATCTCATCATCCCATAATTCAATTCTATAGGCATTTTCTTCTGTTATTGGATAGATGTCAATGATGCCTCCACGTATTGAAAATTGACCCTTAGTCTCTACTAATTCAACTCTCTCATATCCTCTTAATACGAAATCTTCTTTTGTTTTTTCTATATTTAATATTTCACCAACTTGAAAGGTTAAGATACTTTCTTTTATGGTATCTAATGTTACCAAATGCTCTAATGCCCCATCAATAGTCATAATGATTGTTGCTTCTTCTTTTTCTATAAGCCCTTTTAATACTTCTATTCTCTGAGCAACTATATAATTGTTGTGAATATCTGCACTATAAAATATTAAGTCTTTAGCTGGGTATAAATATATGTTTTTATGAAAAAATTTCATGTCTTCATATATTTCTTTTGCCCTTAACTCATTATACGTAATAATAACTTTATTTTTTCTATATTCTCCTAATCCATAGACAACGTGGGTTTTTTGAGAGTCTATACACCCTGTGATATGGACAGGTAATTTCTTATTCTCTATATCTTTTTTTATTAAGTTAAATTCTTCTAGTTCTTTAAAAGGTTGCAACAATGTATTCATTTTATATCACTTCCTAATTTATTTCATGACAATTGGACTTTTATGGTTAAGTTAAATTCTAACAAAAACCTGAAAAGCCTATATATAGTATTATATACTATATGGATAAATATTTATAATTAAATTTTATAATATTATTTTATTAATGGATTTTTGGAGATGGGCATAAAAAAAGCTCCTTGGTTGAGAGAGGGGGGTACCAAGGAGCACGGGGCCATTTTAAGTCTTTTCAAATTAGTAATATTAAA
Source organism: Natranaerovirga pectinivora (assembly GCF_004342165.1). Lineage (NCBI taxonomy): Bacteria > Bacillati > Bacillota > Clostridia > Lachnospirales > Natranaerovirgaceae > Natranaerovirga > Natranaerovirga pectinivora. The sequence continues at coordinate 18,943 of NZ_SMAL01000009.1, forward strand.
AAACCAGCCTAAATTTTGTCAATTTAGCCTAGCACAAAAGTCTTCTTCGGCGGCTAGGCTGCCATTAATACCAATGTACAAAAGGCCCTATAGCTTTGCGTCCCTACCTTTCGATAGGTTTGCTATTATCGACAAAATATCTTATTTTCTTACAAATTAATACTAACATGATTTTTTGATTATTGCAATATATCATTGTTTTAAAGTCATTAGTACTTTAGAACTATGTGTTGTGAGAATTTTAAATAAATTTGTCTTTGATTTATGTGTTATATTTATTCATAACACTCTCTATGCCTTCTTCAATAAAGCACTCTATGGCATCACTAGATTTTTTTATAGTTTCTATTACTATATCCATCTCTTCTTTTCCGAAACGCCCTAATACATAATCTGCTAAATCCCAACCTGGTGGTTTTTCTCCTACACCAACTTTTATTCTAGGAAATTCTTGAGTGCCTAAATGTAAAATAGTGTTCTTAATACCATTATGCCCACCTGCACTACCTTTTTTTCTTATTCTTATTCTTCCTAAGTCAAGACTGGTATCATCATAAACAATTAATAAGTTTTCTATTTTAATTTTATGGAATTCCATTATTGCCCGTATACTTTCTCCACTTCTATTCATATAAGTTTGTGGTTGTGCTAGTATAACTTTTTGTCCTTTTACATGTCCCGATCCAATAATGGCTTTATGTTTGTTTTGATTTAATTTAATATTATTCTCATAGGCAAATCTTTCTATTACTTCAAAGCCAATATTATGTCTTGTAGCGGCATATTGTAACCCTGGATTGCCTAATCCAACGATTAGATACATATTTTCACGCCCTTAATAAAGTTTTCAAATTCAAAATAAAGCAGGAAAGTCAAGTACAACACCTTCCTACTTTATATATATTATCTAAATAATTCTGACATTGATTTGTTATAATGTATTCTGCTAATTGAGTTGGCAAATATTGATGCAACAGATAAAATTTTAATCTTATCTATTTGCTTTTCTTTAGAAAGAGGGATTGTGTCTAAAACCAATAGTTCTTCAATTGCTGAGTCTTGTATTCTTTCAATTGCAGGACCTGATAAAACAGGATGTGTACAGCAAGCAAAAACTGCTTTTGCACCTTTCTCCTTTAATGCATTGGCTGCATTACAGATTGTACCCGCCGTATCAATCATATCATCGATTAATATAACATTTTGACCTTCAATGTTCCCAATAATATTCATTATTTCAGATACATTTGCTTTTGGTCTTCTTTTATCTATGATTGCAATAGGTATATCTAATTTTTCAGCAAAAGCTCTTGTTCTTGTTACACTTCCAACATCTGGTGATACAACAGTTAAATTATCTAGTTGACCAGCAAATTTTTCTGAGTAGTATTTTACAATTAATGGATTGCCTAACATATGATCAACAGGAATACTAAAGAACCCTTGTATCTGAGCACAATGTAAGTCCATAGATAATACACGATCTACGCCTGCTGTTTGTAATAAATCAGCAACTAATCTAGCACTAATTGGATCTCTTGCTCTAGCTTTTCTATCTTGTCTTGCGTACCCATAGTAAGGTATAACTGCTGTTATTCTTCCCGCAGATGCTCTTTTTAATGCATCAATCATAATGAGTAACTCCATTAAGTTATCATTAACTGGACCACTTGTGGACTGAATAACAAATACATCTACACCACGAACAATTTCATTAATTTTTACAAATGTTTCTCCGTCGCTAAATTTTCCTACTTCTGATGATGCTACTTCTAAGCCTAATTCTGCAGCGATCACCTTTGCTAAGTCTTTGTTAGCATTTCCTGCGAATATTTTTATCTTTTCGTTACTCATTGAAGCGTTTGTCATTAGAAATCCTCCTGATTTATTTCTTATCTATTTTTTTTAACCCAATCCTTTTTATTCTCTTGGGGCACTCTTGATATCCCTAATGAGTAGGGTGGAATCTCTTTGTTAATGGTTGATCCAGCTGCAATAAACGCATTGTTTCTAATTCTTACTGGTGAAATGAGATTTGTATTGCATCCTATAAATACATTGTCCTCAATAATTGTTTGATGCTTTTTTTTGCCATCATGATTAACAGTAATTGTTCCACAACCAAAGTTTACATTCTTACCAACTAGAGCATCACCTATATATGTTAAATGAGATGCTTTAGTCCCGTCACCTATTGTTGAATTTTTAATTTCAACAAAATCACCTATTTTTACATTATTACCTAATTTTGAATTTGGTCTTAAGTATGCAAAAGGTCCAATAGAAGTGTTATTACCTACTTCACTATCTATTATTACCGTTTGTTCAATTGTACAACCATCACTAATAATAGAGTTGCTTATTCGAGTATTTAATCCAATGGTACAGTCCTCACCAATAGTAGTCTTACCTTCTATAATGGTATTTGGATAAATAATTGTATCTCTTTTAATTTTAACATCTTTACTTATATATGTAGCATTAGGATCTACTATTGTTACACCTTGTTCCATCCAGTATTCATTTATTCTAAGTTGCATAATTTTTTGAGCCTCTGCTAATTGAACTCTTGAATTAACACCTAATATTTCAGAACTTAAGTCTGTACTCATTCCATCTACTTTATAGCCTTTTTCGATGGCTGCTTTTAACGTATCTGGTAAATAGTACTCTCCTTGTGCATTATCATTTGTTAGTGTGTCTAGTGTTTCATAAAGCACCTTAGAGTTATATATATACATTCCTGAATTGATTTCATTTACTTTTCTTTCATCTTCAGTAGCATCTTTTTCCTCTACGCTTTTTACAAATGCACCATTTGAATCCCTAATGATTCTACCATATCCTTTAGGATTGTCAACCTTTGTCGTTAATACTGTTATAGAATTTTTATTATTATCATGCTTTTCAATTAAATCTTTTAGTGTATTTCCAGTAATTAAAGGTGTATCACCGAAAAGAATAAAAGTTTTGCCAGTTTTTCCAATAAATTCTTTAGCTTGCATAACTGCATGCCCTGTACCTAGTTGTTCTTTTTGAATAACAAATTCAACATTATTATTGATTTTTTCTTTTACTAATTCACTCTTATGCCCAATTACAACACAAACTTCTTCAGCACCCGCTTCAACAGCTGCTTCTATGGCATATTCTAGTAACGTCTTATCCATAATTTTATGTAAAACTTTTGGCAACTTAGATTGCATTCTCGTCCCTTGACCTGCAGCAAGTATTACAGCTTTTAACTTTTCCAATTTATAAACACCTTCCTTTATATAGTTCAATAAATATTTTACAATACATATATAATATATGCAATAAATAACACCCTATTGCATTGGAAAAATCAACACTTTTCATTCTTTTGATCCTAATTTTTCACTTTGTAGGGAATAAAAGTGTTCTATGAAATGAAAAAAGGCACTTTCCTAAGAAAGTGCCTATGTATTATTAAATAAAAGATACAGCTATTTCGTCCTCTGTCTCATCTGTTAATAATACTGTTTCATATTTTTCTAGTACACATTTTTGAATTTTTTCTCTTGTTTCAGAATTAATTGGATGAGCTATGTCTCTAAACTCTCCATCTAAAGCTTTTCTACTTGGCATTGCTATGAATAAACCTTTTTCGCCTTCAATAACTTTAATATCATGAACAACGAATTCATTATCAAATGTCACTGAAACAACTGCTTTCATTTTACCTTCTTTGTTGACTTTGCGTACTCTTACATCTGTTATTTCCATGTGTTAACCCCTTTCTGTAACTTTGTTAGTATCCTGAGAAGTAATTAGGATCTCCCCTGGAGGTTCGATTATATTTTCACAAAATAATTATAGTATACTTATTATTAAAATTCAATGGTTTTTTGAATAAAAAATTATATTTTAGCGCATACTTAAGGGGTTTTTAGATAACTTTTTATCTTTTTCGACAAATTATTTTGTTTTTAAGTTTATTTCTTCTTTAACAGTACTTTAGAACTACATTTTTTTTACTTTTTAGGGTAGACTTTTATTTCTTTTTCTTCTTCGTATACATTTTCTAACTCAACAAGGTAGTAAAAATCATCTACTAATTTTTCTTCTGGCCATTTTGTTGTCATTACTACTGCAACACCAACTACTTCCGCTTCAAACTCGTCCATTAAATCGATAACACCCCTTGCTGTTCCTCCAGCTTTCATAAAATCATCAACGAACAATATTTTAGATCCTTTAGGGATAGCTCTTTTTGCCAATGACATAGTCTTAATGGTCTTAGATGATCCTGTAATATAATTCATTTGTATGGTTGTGCCTTCAGTGAGTTTTGCTGATTTTCTAATAACTACCATTGGTTTGTTCAGAACTCTTGCTGTCATTAATGCTAATGGAATACCTTTTGTCTCAATAGTAACAACATAGTCAATTTCTTTATCAAAAAAAGGATTTGCTAAAGCTTTTCCAATTTTATGGGCCAAACTTGGGTCATAAAAAATATCGTTCATGTATACATAACCACCTGGAATAATCCTACTTTCCTCTTTTAGCCTCAAGCACAACTCTTTAGCTAAGTCATTAACTTGTTCTTCAGACATACTAGGTTTGTAAATTATGCCTCCTGACGCTCCCGCAAAAGATTCAATTTTCCCTAAATTATATTGTTTAAATAATTCAGCAATTACATCTATATCCTCACTTAAAGTGGATTTTGCGCAATTAAACTGTTCCGTAAAGAAATTTAATGTGTACAAAGTATTTGGATTCTCAGTTAATATTTTTGTAATAACACCAATTCTCATATTCTTGCTTACTTTTCCCATTCATATACCCTTTCCTTTCAATCCAGCTGATTATAAAAATGAATTATCTTCTCATTTTTCCTTTTAATTATTATACATCAATTACACGAATATTTTAAGTAGTTTTTTTCAAAAACATTCGGTATTTTTCTTTTTCTTTAATTTTTTTTCTTTAACAGGTATAATATCAATATAGAATTGTAATTTTTTGCATATACTTTTAATTAAGGTATAAAATTATTTTAGATAGAGTATTTGGGAAAAAAATTAGCTTTCAAAAAATATAGGGAGTGTTAATGAATGACTGAAATAACTTTTAATAATCCAAAAAAAATATTTTTTATTGGTATTGGCGGTATTAGTATGAGCGGACTAGCTGAAATTCTTCATTACAATGATTTTGAAATAAGTGGCTCCGATATGAAATCATCTGCCATAACAGAACGCCTTGAAAATCTAGGCATACAAGTATTTATTGGTCATAAGTCTAGCAATATTTCAGATAAATATGATCTTGTGGTACATACAGCTGCAGTAAAGGAAGATAATCCTGAATTTCAAGAAGCTCAAAAATTAAATATTCCATTGGTAGATAGAGCAGAGCTATTAGGGCAAATTATGAATAACTATAAATACTCTATTGCTGTTTCTGGTACACATGGCAAAACAACAACCACTTCAATGTTATCTCATATATTATTGGAAGGTAAAAAAGACCCTACAATATCTGTAGGAGGTATTCTAAATGTGATAAAAGGCAATATTAGAGTTGGTGAAAAGGATTTCTTTGTAACAGAAGCCTGTGAGTATTATAATAGTTTTCTTAAACTCAATCCACAGGTAGGGATTATACTTAATGTTGAAGCAGATCATCTTGATTTCTTCAAGGATTTAGATGAAATCGTTGAGTCTTTTAATTGTTTTGCAAAAAAAATTCCTTCCGATGGCATTTTGGTGGTGAATGGTGATATTAATGAATATGATTCTTTGGTTTCTAACTTGCACTGTAAAATTGTAAGCTTTGGTTCAGATATGAACAAACACGATTATTCTGCAGATAACATTGAATATAATGCTTTAGCCCATGGCAGTTATGACTTAATTTATAAAGGGAAAAAGCTAGATAGGATTCAATTACAAGTAACTGGACTTCATAATATATATAACTCTTTATCTGCTATTGCTTCTTCTTTAGAATTAGGAATAACCTTAGATGATATAAAAGAAGGTTTATTGCAGTTTAATGGTACTCAAAGAAGATTCGAATATAAGGGCACTGTTTCTGGCGTTACTATTATTGATGATTATGCTCACCATCCAACAGAAATTCTTGCAACACTAACAGCTACAGAGAATTATCCCCACAAACGAGTTTGGTGTGTTTTTCAACCACATACTTATACCAGAACCAAAGCTTTCTTAGATGAATTTGCAACGTCTCTTAGTTTGGCTGATAAAATTATTGTTACAGATATTTATGCCGCTAGAGAAAAAGACCCAGGGGATATTCATGCAACAGATCTTTTGAATAAGCTTACAGAATTAGGAAAAGAGGCCTACTATATTTCCTCATTTGATGATATTGAATGCTTTTTATTGCAAAATTGTGCCGATGGTGATTTGTTAATAACTATGGGGGCCGGAGATATTAATATCATAGGGGAAGAGCTCCTTGGAAATTAGTTATCCACACTATCCACATATTTATCAACATTATTTTCATTATATATTTGTGAACACTTTTGTTAACATAATCCTATTTTTATTTTATGAATTTAAAAATGAAACAAGCCTATTTTAGGCATTTTATTCTAAAGGATTTTATTATTTACAACTTATGTGCACTAGTTATCCACATTATCCACAGGTTTATTAACATTGCTTATCCGACACCATTGTCAATAAGATGACATTCTTACAAATGATTTTGTCATATTTTAGAACGTATAAACTTAGGATTTACATTCTCAATTTTTGTATTCTATGCTATAATGATACTACTGTAAAATAATTGATTTGGTTTTATTTAATCATTTAAGGGGAATCATTATGCATAAAATCGTTTTAGATTCAGGGCAATATAACTTGTATACTTCTGTTTCAAATATATTTATTGACCACTATATGTCTTCTGCTAATGGAGATTTTATAAAAGTGTATTTATATATTTTAAGAAGTATGCAAAATAATACAGAAATTTCGACATCTTTAATTGCTGATAATCTAAATCTTACTGAGGCTGATGTTCTTAGAGCTCTTAGATACTGGAATGATTTAAATATTTTAAAAGTTGAAGGTACTGATAAAGAAATCAATAAAATTTCTATATTACAGCTAGGTAATTTACAACATTCTCCTACAATTGAGACTATTAATCAGATGGATACCGATTCAGTAGAACTTATACCAAATGAAAAACCTGAATACAAACCTTCTGAAATGAATAAATTTGCTGAGAATGCTTCATTTAAACAATTGATATATATTACTCAAAAATACTTAGGGAAATTACTTACTCAAAATGAATTAAGTACACTTATTTCCTTTTATGATTGGCTTAAGCTTCCATTTGAAGTTATTGAATTCTTAATAGAGTATTGTGTTTCAAATAACAATAGATCTATGCGATACATAGAAAAAGTTGCCATTACTTGGTCTGAAAATAATATTGATACTCTTGAGAAAGCAAGAAATCATATACAAGTTTTTAGCAAAAGTTATTTCGGTATAATGAAAGCTTTCGGATTAGGAAATAGAAACCCTGCAGTAACTGAAATACAATATATGAAAAAATGGCTAGAAACATATAAGTTTGAATTAGATATTATCCTTGAAGCTTGTAATCGAACCATACAAGCTATACACCAGCCTAGCTTTGATTATGCTGACTCTATTTTATCCGCTTGGCATAAAAAGAATGTCCGTAATTTTAATGATATTACACTGTTAGATGATCAGTTTGAAAAAAATAAAAAAACACGTCCAGAAACTAAAAAAGAGAGTAAGTTTGTTAATTATAGTCAACGGGATTATAATTTTGACGAACTTGAAAAAATGGCAAGAGAACGTTTAATTAAAAAGGCAAGTGAAAGTAGGTAGTTATGGTGAATTTAAAAACTTCACAATTTAAACAAATTATGAGACTCTACGAAGAAAAACAATTAGCAAATCAATACAAATACGATTATCGCAAGAAAGAAATTTATAATGAAATTCCTGAAATCAAAGAAATCGATCACGAAATTAGTAGGACAAGTATTCATTTGTCAAAATTATTAATTTCAAATTCTTTTGATTCTAGCAATGAATTAAAGAAATTAAAAGAAAAAAACTTAGAACTGTCAATGAAGAAAATTGAACTTCTCCATCTTCATGGTTATCCAAAAGACTATCTTCAAAAACAGTTCGATTGCAATAAATGTTCTGATACTGGGTTTATTAAAAACGAAAAGTGTTATTGTTTTAAGCAAAGATTGGTAGATCTTGCTTATGAGCAGTCTAATATAAAGTCTTTATTAGAGCATGAGAATTTTGATTCTTTTGATTTCACTTTTTTTTCTACTGAAATTAATGAAAAATATGGTATGTCTCCTCGTCAGAATATAACAAATGTATATAGCTTTTGTATTCGATTTATTAAACATTTTAAAACGGATTTTTCAAATATAATTTTTTACGGTAATGCTGGTGTCGGAAAGTCTTTTTTAAGCAATTGTATTGCAAAATCTCTTTTAGATAAAGGCCATAATGTCATCTATCTTACAGCTTTTCAGTTGTTTGAAACCTTTGAAAAGAATAAGTTCAATAAAAATAATAGTGATATTTATGAGGATTTAGTAGCTGATATACTTAATTGTGATTTGTTAATTATAGATGATTTAGGAACAGAATTTAGTACGTCTTTTACCAGTTCTCAGTTGTTTAATTGTCTTAATACTAGATTAATTAGTAAAAAGTCAACTATTATATCAACAAACTTACAACCAGCAGATTGGTCTAAGCAATACTCTAATAGGATCGTTTCAAGAATTTTTGGAAGCTATGAGACTCTTAAAATATTCGGAGATGATATTCGTATTAAGAAAGCATTTAAAGACTAATCTTTAAACTTCAACTAAGTAATACTTGACTAAAATATAATTAATGATAAAATATATTTGTCTGCATGCTTAGCTCAATTGGATAGAGCGCCTGACTTCGGATCAGTAGGTTGTGGGTTCGAGTCCTACAGCGTGCGTATAGAAAAAACAGCTTATACCCTGAATTTACAGTGGTATAAGCTGTTTTGTTTTTGTCATTTCTTTCTTCTGGTGCGTTAGTCAATGATGGTCAATTTCATTCATCACCAAAACTTGTTCCTACTGAACGTCCAGACTTTATAAGATCATTATCAGACCTTACTTTTTTTAGTTTTCCAGCAACTTTTTCTAGAGGCAATCCTACTACTTGATTGTTAACCAATGCTACTGTTTGTCCATACTCGTTTCTCTCAATTAACTCAGCTGCAAAAGCGCCTAATTTAGTTGCTAATACTCTATCATAGGAAGAAGGGGATCCCCCTCTTTGTTGATGCCCTGGAATGGTTACTCTTGTTTCAAATCCTAGCTGCTTGTTTATTTCATCAGCAATACTGTAAGAAATAGATGGGTGATTCATTTCTTTTCTATATTTTTTAAACTCTTTTCTAGTCATTACTGCTTCTTCTTTTGTAACGGCTCCTTCTGCAACAGCTAGAATAGAGAAGTTTTTGCCACTATCATATCTTTTCTTTAGAGCCACTAGTACACTATCCATACTGAAAGGAATTTCTGGTATTAAAATGACATCAGCACCACCAGCAATCCCAGCGTATAAAGTTAACCACCCTGCTTTATTTCCCATTAGTTCAACAAGCATTACTCTGTCATGGGAATCCGCTGTGGTATGAATCCTATCAATTACATCTGTTGCAATATTTACTGCACTATGAAAACCAAAGGTAATATCTGTTCCCCATATATCATTATCAATGGTTTTTGGTAAGCCGATTACGTTAAGACCCTGTTCTCTTAATAAGTTAGCATTTTTATGGGTTCCATTTCCCCCTAAAACAACTAAGGCATCTAGTTCTAACTCATTATATGTGTTCACCATAGCCTTAACTTTGTCTAAATTATCTTCCTCTATCACTCTCATTCTTTTAAAAGGAGTTCTTGCCGTTCCTAGTATGGTTCCACCTCTTGTTAATATACCTGAGAAGTCTTCTGGTTTCATCATTTTATATTTTTTGTTGATAAGGCCCTTAAAGCCATCTTCAATTCCAATTATTTCTGCATCCATTTTATTATATGCTGATTTCGCTACAGCCCTTATAGCCGCATTAAGTCCAGGACAATCTCCACCACTGGTTAATATTCCAATTCTTCTTTTCATATAATTAACCTCCTTTATCTTTAGTATGAGAGCAGTACTTAAATGAACTTATTAAACATTTCATACATCAAACAAAATTCAATAATTAATATAATTAAGCAAATAAGATATAATAAAATTATCTTAACTTCTTGTATTGAATCAGCCCTCTGGTACTTTGATTTATTAACTTTAAAAGTATCTTTGGATAAAATCAATCTTTGTAATTCTATATACTCATATTTATCGGGAAATAAGTATTCTTTTATTGCTTTAAATATTTTCATATTAAAAGGTATTAGTATTAGGATTAAAATAATTTGTATCATATTCATCATTCACTCTAATTATAGTTACTATATTAGTATGACATAAATTTATTAAAAATGAAACAAAGTATTCCTATGTTAAAAATAACATTTTTATTATGCCTAAGGACAACCATTTTTATTACCCCCTTATGCCTCTTGGTACCTGGTACCCAAGAAGCATAAGCTTTTTTCAAGTCTATTCTTGTATCATTATTATCTTAGGAACTCTATAACTTCCTAACGCCTCTTCTAGTGTATATATCTTGTCAAGAAATCCAAAGGATACAGTATATACAAATTCTCTTCCATCAAGTAGTTTAATAAAAATAAATTTATTCATATATGATGCATATAATAATTGACTAAAACTTTTATTGCTAATAATTTCCCTTTCATAAAGATCCTCTACAATTTTTGTTCTATCATTAAATGATAGTGGAATAATCCTATCCTTATCTTTAATATGTCCTGGTATTAGACTTATATTATAGCCCCTATTCAACTCATTAAACTCATAAAAATCTGTTATATTAGCTTGAATAATATGCCATGTATTGTTATCCTTTTCTAAAGCTATTGGAACAATATTTTGATAGTTAACACCATAAGATGCTAAGATAAATGCATATTGATTATCAATGGCCAGATACCTGGTGAAAACCCTATCTGTTCCATAATAGTCCATAACAACAGTTTCAATTTCTTTTCTGCCCATATGTTTTTTATTAGGTAATTGTTTTTTACCAAAGGTATATTGATTATATACTTCCTCAAATTCTTCAATGGATATAATTTCATATACACCTTCCTTATATATCACATACTGGTTGGCATTTAAAAAGTATATTATATAAAAACCTTCCTCATCATAAAAGTACTCAGCCTTACTGGCAAATTCTTCTGTTACAGGTAATTTATAAGACTCCACTAATAATAAAGGGGTAATTACCATATCCCTTTCAAAATCGTATGGATTATTACCTAATACAAATAACTTATTTGCTTTATTAGCATCATACTTTATAATAGACTCTAGCAATAATTGAAAACTATTCATTTCTTGTTTTGCTTGTAATAATGCCTTTTTTGCACTAATCTCTTCTGCATCTATTGATAATAAATAAGGATTTTCTATAAAAAGATCATTAATGACCTCATCATCTAGTAATACTAATAAATCTTTTAGAAACTCTTTATCCTCCATATAATCCATTATTAATACATTTATTATGGCATCATCTATTTGTTTTTCACTAAATAACCCATATATTAGTTGATAATTTTCATTTTCATATTGGCTATAGAAAGCTAATATTTCTTTATTGTAATTATCAAATAGAATTCTTAAAAAATCCTCAAGTTTTTTTTCATTTATTCCAATACTAAGTTTTACATCTTCTTCATATAACTTTATCCTTCTTAACTCTAACACATCTATCTCTGTTAAATTATCAAGGTAAATCTTATTTCCCCCTACATTTGATATATGTCTGGTAAATAGTTCTTGAAATAATGGTATGGGCAAACGCCACTTTCCCCATTTTAAGTTATTATAAATAAATTCAATATTATCATTATGTAAGTTAATTGTAAAAGTAGCTTTTAGAGGAATAGTTACACCTTTATAGTCAACATTAATTTTTATATACCTTTCTTTTAAGTTTATATAAAAATCCTCTTTATAGTGGTTTATATTTGTAGCAAAAATATTATTTATGGTTTCATTATTGATAGTCAGTTCAATTTCTTCATTAATAACCTCTATTTGATCATAAACAATGGCATTACTTCTTTCAAAAGTGAAAATAAAAATGCTACTGTATGTATACCAAAAAACACCCATTAAACCAATGATTAAGATACCAATAAAGATACTTATCCCATATATAAATTTTTTATTCACTTTCATATTAATCAAATCCTTATTTGCTGTTGTATTCCCATTTCCAGATCCTTGGGAGCAAGTTTTTAAATAAACTACATATTATAATTCTAACCCATATAAATGGTTCAATACATATCTACTCTTATTATATGGGTTAGTTTTATAATTAAAATTCCAAATTATTAACTGTTCTCGGAAAGGCTATAACATCTCTTATATTACTCATACCTGTTATATACATAATTGCTCTTTCAAATCCAAGTCCAAAACCAGCATGACGTGTGCCACCATATTTTCTTAAATCTAAATACCACCAATAATCTTCTTCATTTAGACTACAATCTTTCATCCTTTGAACTAAAATATTATATCGCTCTTCTCTTTGACTGCCACCAATAATTTCTCCAACCCCAGGTACCAAAAGATCCATAGCTGCAACAGTTTTTCCATCATCATTTAACCTCATGTAAAATGCTTTTATATCTTTTGGGTAATCTGTTACGAATACTGGGCATTTGAAAACATTTTCTGTTAAATATCTTTCATGTTCTGTTTGTAAATCATTTCCCCATTCTGCCTTGTAATCAAAGTTATCATTGTTTTCTTGAAGTATTTCTATGGCTTTAGTATACGTTATCTTCTTAAACTCTGAGTTAACCACATTATTTAATCTATCCAATAACCCTTTATCTACAAAATCATTAAAAAATTTCATTTCTTCAGGGGCATTTTCTAACACAAAATTGATAATATATTTTAGCATTTCTTCAGCTAATATCATATCATCTTCTAAATCTGCAAATGCAATTTCAGGCTCAATCATCCAAAACTCAGCAGCATGTCTTGTGGTATTAGAGTTCTCCGCTCTAAAGGTTGGTCCAAATGTATAAACATTTCCAAAAGCCATAGCGTAAGTTTCTACATTTAATTGACCACTTACTGTTAAATTGGTTTCTTTACCGAAGAAATCTTTTGACTTATCTACTTTCTTATCACCCTCTATGTCTAAAGTAGTTACTCGAAACATTTCTCCTGCGCCTTCACAATCACTTCCTGTGATGATTGGTGTATGAACATATACGAAATTTCTCTCCATAAAAAATTGATGTATGGCATATGCTATTAAAGACCTTACTCTAAAAACTGCAGAAAATGTATTTGTTCTTGGTCTTAAATGAGCAATCGTTCTTAAATATTCAAAACTATGCCTTTTTTTCTGCAAAGGATAATCTGGTGATGATTTACCTTCAATATGAATATTTTCTGCTTTCACTTCAAAAGGTTGTTTGGCATTTGGTGTTTCTACAAGAGTTCCAGAAATAATAATGGCAGTCCCTACAGAAAGCTTTGATACTTCTTCAAAATTATTAATAGAATCATCGTAAACAATTTGAAGGTTTTCAAAAAATGAACCATCATTGATGACTAGAAATCCAAATGTTTTAGATCCTCTTACACTTCTTATCCAGCCAGCTACTTCTATTTTTTTATTTATAAAATTTGCTTTATTTCTATATAATTCTTTGACTTTTATTATTGTCATAAAATGTTATCTCCTTTTTTACCCTTTTATTACTTATATTATATCATATTTCCATTTTGTTTCCTCTTTGATTTATTGAATTATTTTATAGAAGTTGTGTTTTTGTGTTATACTTTATTATGAGATGTATTTTAAATATTAAATCATAAAAAGAAATAAAAACTTTACCAATTTCACTTCTTATTTCTATATATATGTAGTATATACAATAATGAACATATAAGAAAGGATTAAAAAATATGGATGAAAGAATTAAAACCCTTGCTAAAAACCTTGTAAATTACTCTCTTAAAGTTGAAAAAGGAGAACATGTGTTAATCCACCATTCTGGATCAGCAACAGAGTTACTGGCCAAAGAATTGATTACTCAAGTATATAATGCAGGAGGCCTGCCATTTATTCATACATCTAATAGACGACTTGAACGGGAACAAATGTTACAAGGCACAAAAGAACAATTCGAATTAATGGCTAAAGCAGATGGCTTGTTAATGGAAAATATGGACTGTTATATTGGTTTACGTGGTGATGATAATGTATCAGAGTTAGGTGATGTGCCTGCTGAAAAAAGAAAACTTTATGATGCCCATTATTCAACTCCTGTACATCATGATATTCGTGTACCCAATACTAAGTGGGTTGTGTTAAGATATCCTAATAATGCCATGGCACAATTAGCTAGTATGAGCCTAGATCGTTTTGAGGAATTTTACTTTAATGTGTGTAATTTAGATTACTCAAAAATGTCAAAAGCAATGGATTCATTAATAGCCCTTATGGATAAAACAGATAAAGTTCATATTAAAGGACCGAATACGGATTTGACCTTTTCTATTAAAGATATCCCTAATATTAAATGTGCAGGGAATATGAATATTCCAGATGGAGAAGTCTTTACTGCTCCTTTAAAAGACTCTGTTAATGGAAAACTCAGTTATAATGTTCCTGCTATATACCAAGGCTTTACTTATGAGAATATTACCCTAGAATTTAAAGATGGTAAAATTATAAATGCAACTTCTAACGACACTGATCGAATTAATCAAGTTTTTGATACAGATGAAGGGGCTAGATTTATAGGAGAGTTTGCCATTGGTGTTAATCCATTTATCATCAAACCTATGAAAGATACTTTATTTGATGAGAAAATTATGGGAAGCTTCCATTTTACACCTGGTAATGCTTATAAAGAAGCTTTTAATGGTAACAAGTCTGCTATTCATTGGGATTTGGTTTGTATTCAAACTCCTGAATATGGTGGTGGAGAAATCTACTTTGATAATGTGTTGATTAGAAAAGATGGGATGTTTGTATTGCCTGAGTTAGAATGTTTGAATCCTGAAAATCTTAAATAAATAAAGAACTTCTTTTTATTTTTCTTGGGGTGGTCCGTATGTACAAGGATTTTTATTATATATAAAATGTAATAGCGTAACCAAGGATGGTTGTGGGTTTTTGGAACTTATATATAATCAAAATGTATACATCTCCTAGAATATAATATTAAAAGGTGTGCCCTTGGGCACACCTTTTATGTTATATGTCTATATAATTTATATTTTTCCATTGCGTAAATTAAGCCTAAGCCTAGTATAAAACAAGAGATGAATTGACCTATAGCTACTAAAATCATTAATGAAATCAATGGCAGTGCAAATCCATACACATATTTTAGTAAAAACCCTACAACTATTGCATTAATGATGATTGGTGGAATTGGCACTAGGTACCTGTTTTTTCTTAAACTGTATGATAGAATTGCCGCTAATAAGGTCGCCAAACTTCCTAGTATTATATCTGCAAGCATAGCACCCCCTAAGTAGTTCGCTATTAGACAGCCTATAAATAGTCCTGGTATAGCAGCAGGTGTGAAATATGGTAATATGGTTAATGCTTCAGATATTCTTATTTGTATTTCCCTAAAACTAATTGCTTGAAACACTATTGTGACAACAACATATATTGCAGCAATTATAGCGGCCTGTGTTATATATCTTGCTTTGTTATCCATATATATTCCTCCAGATCATTTATATAAATTATTTAGTTCTATAATTTATAGTGATGTACCTATTATAACCTAAAGTTTGAAATAATATTTTCAGCTATTTAAGTAGGCTTATCTGCTAATTTTTTGATTTGCAATCATATAGCTTAATGGCTTATTCTGAGGTATATTAACATTAATCACATATTTAATTCTATTTTCTTCTAACATACTTTCAATAGAATAATTGGATGGTACTAATCCATTGGTTACAATATGGGTTATAAAATCTATTTCCGTTTGTTCTAAATAGATATTATTATTGTTATTAACAATTTTACCAATAAAAAAATTAATCCTATTATTACTGAATTCATAACCTTTTACATAGCTATCCGGTTTAGGTATATAGGTTTTTAGTACTTCCTTCTTTTCATCTAGGATATCCACTCTTTCCATTGGGAATACGGTCTTCCCATTTGGGCCTTGACTTATATTTGATTCATTGGCATACCCCACTACAAGATTATTTCTAATTAAGCCTAATATCTTTACTTTTTCTCCATTATTGCTTTTTAAAGAATGTTTTTCTTTTGTTTTTAAATCGATTATAAAGATTTCATCATTGGTATCCTCAAATGAATCTTGTTGCCAAGCAATAAAACTGTTATTTCTACTAATAAATACTCTATCTTTATCCATAGGTAAATCTTCATACACCACTGTATATTTATTATTCTCAATATCAATGGCATAGACTTTATTATTATAAACAAAAAAGCACTCATTGTTTTCGTTAAGGTAGTCAAAGAATATTATATTATTAATTAATACATCATAGGAATCTTCAATAGATACAAAAGAAACTGTTTCATTATAATAGTTTTCATTATTATAGTAATTAATTAAAACCCCATTCTGTCCCTCGTAGACACCTGAGTTCATATAGCCTTTTACCCCATAGGTGATATTGCCACTATTGTCTACATTGATTGGTTTAATCTCATGTCTATCGTAAGTATCTAAAATAAATTCATTATTAAGTCTATCAAAGTTAAATACCTCTATAACTTTGTTGTCTGTTCTATCATATAACCATAATTGCGTTTTATCTGATAAGACAATGTATCTTCCATTTGGAGAATTTTTCATATTTATAGACATTTGACTTTTTAGATAACCCAAATTAATTTGATTGTTTTGGATATCAATGAGATTGTTATCTAACCTTTTTCTTAGAGTTCTTGTAAAATCAACTATATTGTAATGCCCATTTTCACCTAACTCAACTTTATATTCTTCCTTTACATAATAATAGTTCATATTATCATTAAGTATTAATACCACATAATTCATCTCAAAATAGAGCATTCTTCTATCCATGCCCATTAATATTGGCTTTGGTTCATTCATCTTATGAACATTAAGATCGCTCCATAAAATAGATGTCATAGAACTATCTAAGTTTACATTACCTAAATCTAATACTTCTTCATTTTTTTCTTGCCTATTTTTAAATAAAGTCTCTTTAAGATGGTCTTCTTCTTTTTCAAAAGTACTATTATGTATTGAATGAATTATATCAAGGGCCCTACCCATATTATGTATATTATTATTGATCAAACTGCCATAATAATAGATTGTTTCTCTATTCTTTGTAGTAACTGCAATAACAAGTCGATATGTATAATCTTGTATTAATCTTCTGTTTATTTCCATATTGACTTTAACTTCGTTATCTGTTTTTGTAATACTATCTTTTCCTATTTGTTCTTCTATTAGAAGAACATTATCTTCATTATATAATTTATAACTGATTTTAGACACGGTATTGCCGTTTTCTTTAATGGAAAGAGATAGTTTGTTGTTTTTTGTTAATATGTACGGTTCTGTAATAGATTCTATATTTTGAGTATAACCATGCAAGTAATTATATACCCCATATTCTTCTTCTATCCATACTATTGGAAGACTGGCATTTTCCAATTGTTTAATATGATATTTTGTTGTATTAAAGCCACTAAAAATTAAAAAAGCCGTTATAAATACAAAAAATAATACAACTATCTTTATAAGTATATTTTTCAAAACCAATCCCCCCCTTTTTATACTATCAATAACTTATCTTTAAAGTAACAAATACATATATCAATGTCAATGGTGTTTTTTTGCATATACTGCCACTGGTTAAACTTGAGCTTTATATAAATTATAATATAACCCTTTTATCTCTAATAACTTTCTGTGAGTACCTTCTTCAATTATTTTTCCATCTGCAACCACAAAGATTCTATTTGCCTTTTGTATGGTGGATAACCTATGGGCAATAACAAAAGAAGTTCTGCCTTCTAATAATGCCTCTATGCCTTTTTGCACAAGTCGCTCTGTTTTTGTATCAATGCTTGAAGTTGCTTCATCCAGAATCAAAATTCTAGGATTGGATATAATGGTTCTGGCAAAGGCAATTAATTGTCTTTGGCCTACAGAAAGTCTAACACCTCTTTCATTTATTTCTGTATCGTAACCTTGTTCTAAATTCTCTATAAATTCGTGGGCATATACAGATTTTGCCGCTTGAATAATTTCTTCATCTGTGGCATCTAATTTTCCATAGCGAATATTATCTTTAATTGTACCTGAAAACAATACTGTATCTTGTGTCATAATGCCCATTTGACTTCTTAAACTCTCAATTGTAACCTCTTTTATATTAACATCATCTATTAAGATATCTCCTTTTTGAATATCATAAAATCGACTGATTAGATTGATAATCGTTGTCTTTCCCGCTCCCGTTGGACCTACTAATGCAATTGCTTCCCCCGGCTCTATTGTGAAACTAACATCATCTAGTACTTTAATGTTTTTTTCATACTCAAAAGAAACCTTTTTAAATTGTACTTTTCCGGATATTTGCTCCATTTCTTTAGCCTCATCTACATCTTTAATATCTGGTTCAATATCCATTATTTCAAAAATTCTTTCTGCTCCTGCTAGATTTGTAATTAATTGATTGTAAAAATTACTTAAATTCATAATAGGATGCCAAAACATTGATATATAACTGGTAAATGCAACTAATAAACCTACTGTAATCGTACCTGTTCCTAATAATCTAACCCCAAAGTAAAAAACAAGAACAGTACCTACACCCCAAGACACTTCAACGATGGGCCAAAATATATTGCTTAGTTTAAAGGCACTTATAAAAGATTTTTTATGTTCTTGTAATAATTTTTCAAATGTATCACTGGTTTGTCCTTCAGCAGCAAAACTTTGTACAACTCTCATCCCAGAAAAATCTTCATGGGTAAATGCATTCATATTAGAGTTCTTATTTCTAAAATCTTGCCATCTTTTATGGGCTTTAATTTGTATATAGTTCATTATAAATATCAAAAATGGCAACATGGATAATGCGGCTAATGCCAATCTAAAATTCATTAGCAACATTATGATTGCAACAGCAATGATTGTTATAAAATCTGGAATAAGGGTGATGACACTATTATTTAATATGTCTTTTAGTGAGTTAACATCTCCTATTATCCTTGCTAAGATTTTACCCACTGGTCTGCTATCAAAAAAGTTAAATGCCAATTTTTGTATATGAGTATAGAGCTCTTGCCTTATTGTTAACAATATTTCATTGGATACCTTGGACATAATAATAATTCTTCTTTTAATACACACCATACTTATAAGGTTAATTATTATGGCTAAGATCCCAATTCTAATTAAGCCATTATAGTTATCAAAGGCTATATAATTATCAATAGCAATTTTGATTAATATAGGATTTATAATATTAACACTTACAATAATGCTCATTAATAAAAGAACGGAAATAACTTCTTTTTTATAGTTAATCATATATCTAAAGAGTCTTTTGATTGTATGAATCTTTATAACCTCTTTTGTTGTTTCATCTTCTCTAAATGTATTTATTGGCATAATTCTTCACTTCCTAATTCTTCTTGTTCCTCATATTGCTGTTTGTATGTGGTGTAGTAAATTCCTCTACGATCTAAAAGCTCTCTATGGTTGCCTCTTTCAACTATTTTACCATTTTGCAAAATAATAATTTCATCTGCATTTTTAACGGATGCTATTCTATGAGCAATTATTATTTTAGTAATCCCATTAATCTTATCCATTTCTTTTTGTATTTTATTTTCTGTTTCCATATCAAGGGAGGAGGTTGCATCATCAAATACTAATATTGGACTTTTTTTGGCTAAAGCCCTTGTTATGCTTATTCTCTGTTTTTGTCCTCCTGATAATCCAATGCCTTTTTCGCCAATCACTGTTAAGAATTTGTTTTCCATCTTATCAATAAACTCAAAGGATTGTGCTTTCTTTGAAGTTTCAATAATCTCTTCTTTTGTTATTAATCCCTTGCTACCAAACTCTATATTCTCTTCTATGGTATCTGAAAATAAGAATCCATCTTGCATGACTATGGATATAT
Source organism: Natranaerovirga pectinivora (assembly GCF_004342165.1). Classification (NCBI taxonomy): domain Bacteria; kingdom Bacillati; phylum Bacillota; class Clostridia; order Lachnospirales; family Natranaerovirgaceae; genus Natranaerovirga; species Natranaerovirga pectinivora. The sequence continues at coordinate 39,315 of NZ_SMAL01000009.1, forward strand.
TTTTTCTTAGTGTATATAATTCTATTGTTTTTGCATCTATACCATCAATTAATATAGATCCTTCTGTGGAATCGTAGAATCTAAGGAGCAGATTAATGATAGAGGTTTTTCCTGAACCTGTTTCCCCCATAATTCCAATGGTCTTACCTTTATCTATTTTAAAGTTAATATCCTTTAAAACCGATGTTTTATCTATGGTTAATGATACATTCTTAAACTCTATTACGCCCTTTATTGTAGGGTTTAACGGATTTACAACATTATTTATTTTAGGTTTTTCTTCTAATATAGCACTAATTTTTTTACCAGAAGCAAATGCTTCAGCAAATACATTGCTTAACCATCCAATCATTTTCATAGGCCAAATTAACATATACATATATCCGATAAAGGCTACTAAAGTACCTATTGTTAACTGCTCATTAATAACAATATAGCCTCCAAATACAACTACTGTAATTGGTAGTAATTCTGCAATAAATTGCATTTTAGGAAAAAACTTACTGTATATAGAGGCTTGTTCCATGTTTAAGTTATAATATTTATGATTGCTTTTTAAGAATTTCTTAATTTCATATTTTTCTCTTGCGAATGCTTTAACCAATCTCATACCAGATACATTCTCTTGAGCAATGGTATTTAAGTTAGCATTTTCTTCACTTATTTTTTCATAGGTTTCTCCTATGTTATTTTCTAGTTTTCTTGCTAAAAAACCTATTATGGGCGTAATAATTATACTGATCAATGCCAATCTTGGGCTTATATTTACCATAATAATAATTACCAATATAAAATACAAACTCAGCTCTATGAGTAACATTAATCCAAAGCTAACAGCAAACCAGACCTTTTCTGCATCTTCTTTAATTCTTGCCATTAGTTCTCCTGTATTTCTTGTCTCAAAAAAATCAATGGATAAACTTTGAATATGATCAAAAAGCTCTTTACGTAATTTGTATACTAGATTAATTCCTGCAAAATCAAAGACCAATTCTTTAATATATCCAAGAATTGCCCTTCCAATAGTGATGGCAATTAATACAGTAATTAAACCTCTAAAAATGTGAAGCTGTCCTTCAATAATGACATCATCTATAATTCTTTGTGTGATAATAGGCGTAAACAAATCTAATCCTACGCTTAAAATTAAAACTATCACACCAATTAAATAGTAATGCCAATATTTTTTCATATATCTTACTATTAAATTCATATTTTCCTCCACCACTAAATATATATCTGTTTGTGTTGAATCATTTTTTAGCTATAAAGTAAAAAAAACCATAGGTTTTAACCCATGGCTATCTTAGCTATTGACTTATTCAATTACAATAACTTTTTAGGTAGGGCTAATTCATCTATATATATTTTGTTTATTTCTTCTTTTTTAATTCCTATTGTCGTTAGCATTTTCCTACCCCCATTAATTATTATATCTATCCATAACCACTATCTCTATGTTATCTAGACTTGTAACCAATCTATTGTTCATATCTTTCTTTAATAGCCTTTTCACTTTGTTTTCCATAGTTTGTCCAATTATTAAGTGAGTAATTTCTAAGTCTCTTGTCATTTTAACAATTCGTCCTACTACATCCTGGTCACTTATAAAATGAATTTCTCCGCCTAATTCTTTTCCTAACTCAAATAGTTTTTCTAACACTGAAACTGAGCCCTCTTGATCAAAAATAGACATTCCTTTTTCTACATGTAAAATATGAAACTCTGCATCTTGAGAAGAGGCTAAAGATGAACCTTCTTTTATTAATCTTAAAGAATTCTCTTGTATGGTAATACATACTAATACCTTTTTTTTCATAATTCACCTCTTTATACATAACCATTTCTAATAGCATTTCTTATTAGTATCATACCATATTTTAAATTACAATTATATTGTTTTTTTCTTTTTTATAGATTTTTACTATGTAAATTAGCAGGTATACTTACGATACCTGCTAATTTCTACTTAATAATGGTAAAAATCATATCCTGGGTATATTGGATACCCTGGTCTACCTGGTCTTCCCGGTCTTCCTGGTCTTCCTGGTCTTCCTGGTCTTCCTGGTAAGCCTGGTATTATTGGCGCAATTGGATATCTTGGTCTTCTTCTTCTATGGTATCTTCTTCTTCTTCCAAACATTTCATTTAATAACATTACAGATATTAAATCTCTAAGTCCGCCTAAACCAAATCCAAATTGTTGCACTTCTACTTCGTTTTCGCTGTTTTCTTCACCACAAACACTTTTACTGTTTACTTCGTTAACTTTTATGGATGGGTCTGCCATTATTTTTTCATAAACTTTTTCTACGATCATATAAATTGCTTCTCTATCTGGATATTCATCGTACATGTAACTACCATCATACTCCATCTTATCGCATTCTTCATCAATATAATATTGTATTTGTCTTGCTATTTGAGGATACATTTTCTTCATATACTCAATATCTATTTCATCTACGCCATCGAAATCATCGTATGGCAATTGTATTCTACTAGGTCTCTCATGATACATACCTCTTTTACTGTCGTATGGCATATAAGGATGTTGCATATCATGATGCCCTCTATAATCTCTAGAATCTTTACAATCCTTATAGTCTCTACGGTCCATATAATCTTTTTTTCTATCCAACTTTACATTCCCCCTAAGCTTTTTCTATATTAATATATGCCTCTATAATTAAATGGTTCGTACTAGACAAGTTATAAAATAAAAAGCCATTCAAAACTTATTCCATAAGTTCAAAATAGCTTTTAAATATACTAAGTCATTTTAAGTACTAGATAGCAGCTTAGTAGGGAATGGTTATTAATGGTGTGGCAAGATATAAATAGGTGGTATCTTCTACTTCATTGTATGTTATTGCAATGTCTACATTGATCTTCTTATTGTTGCTTACAATATATTCTTTGATAATGGGAGTATGTCCATATATACTATATATATCATTTGTTATAAATTGTTCTCTTTCCTTTGCACTAATGTATCTAAATAACTCTCTTGTTATTTCTTCTTTTTCTAATATACTTACTCTTCCTTGCCTTTCTCCAGTTATGTGAATTGTTACTTGTGCATCCACCTCATAGTCTTTTAATAATTCTTCTGTTAAATTTTTAAAATAAGTTAAGCTATTAATATTATTATACAGTTTAATATCGATTATCAAGTAATTTTCAGCTTCTTTTACATTTGATGAAATGGTTTTTTCAAGAGTTACTAGTTTAATATTCGTTGTAGCATTTCTTGATTTTTTTATCAGTTTTATTTCTTGAAAAGCCCCTTCTTCTATTATGCCATATTCAAATTCAGGTTCTAATGATAACTTTCCTGCAATTTCATTTAGTAATTCTATCTTTTTATCTTGACTCATATAAGTCCTATTGTATAAGCCTGATGTGCTTAATTGACTCTCTTTTATATTAAATTCTGTATTATTAAAGGCTTGAATTAATTCTTTTTCTCCATTTATAAAAAAATGTCCAGAATACTGATATGCTACAACTAAAACCACAATGAAAGCAATGTAGATAATTTGTCTTTTAGTCATAAAGGAACCCCCTTACTCCATAGAATTTATTTTCTAGATTATGGACATAAGGGGGTAAAAGTATACATTTTTAATTATTTTGTCTTATAATTTTGTTCTAATACTCTTGAAATTAATACAGCACATTCTTCTCTTGTTGCCTTTTTATCGGGTGTATATGGATAAGAAAACTTATCTTCTCTCCTGATTACCCCTTGCCTAATAAGAGAGGTATAATTTCCTTGAGTTATTGTAAAATGATTGCCTGTTGGGTTTTCAAATATAGGCTGTTTGTTCGTTATTGTAAATGTCCTATCAATCACAGCTATCACTTCTCCAATGGTAATATGTTCTTTAGGTGAAAAAATGCCATTACCTCTTCCTGATAATATCCCTCTACTTGCTAATGTAACAATAAATCTTCTAGACCAATCCGTATGTTTTACGTCACTAAAGGGTGAGGAGGCATTTTCATTGATTGTGTAATTTCCTGCATTTACAATCATTGTAGCAAATTCTTCTCTTGTCACATATTGATTGGGTCTAAAAGTGTTGTCTGGATAACCAGAAATAACACCCCTATCATATAAATGAAGAATATGATTGGCAACATCCTTACTATTAGGTAAGTCAATTAATTGTTCTTTGTTGTTCTGATTCTCCACTAACCTAATTTTTAGGGGAAATTCGATAATGTTGCTTATAATAAAAGTACTATTACGATTCTCTATATTACTTCCAGTACTGTATCTTACTTCAATATTATTTTTATCTAAAACAACATATCCTGTTATTTGTATTGGTACATTAACCGTGTTATCTCTCCACTCAAGTGTTAGGTTGCCACTATTATCGCTTATTGGATCAAATTTATAAATAACACGATTTGAAGCAAATACATTTACGGTACTGCATATTACCATTATGACTAGAATTATTAAGCCAATCTTTTTATTTTTCATATCTTCCTCCTAGTCTAAAGCAATTGGAATAAGCGGTTTAATATAGAGTACATTTCTCCATATGTTAAGATATCCTTTGGTCTGATTTTATTTGCATCAGCAATGAATTTTTCATCAATTCCAATTGCGATATTTCTTTTATAAACGTCACTTATACCAGGTGTTTGGTTTATTGTGTTTAAAGCTGCTTGAGTTGGCTGGGTTGGCCGCCCTCTTAACTGCAAAAACGTTGCTACAGTCATATGGAAAGCATCTTCTCTTGTAAGATTATCATTCATATTATTATCTTGAGCTAATATTCTTGAGCTTTTTAAGTTTTGTAATTTTGTACTATTAATACTTTGATTGATATCTACAGATTTATTGCCTTCTAATAATGCATATAAAATATTTGCATATTCTGACTTTTTCACACTTCTATTTAAGTCCTGAACATTTCCTGTTATATTAATATGATTTTCCACATTTTGTTTAAATGGTATTGCCCAATGAACGGATTGAACTGCTGCTGGTCCATTCGTGACATAACTATAATATAACCCTAAGTTATTTGTTTTTAAATCTAGTTCTCTTCTTGTATTATTATAAGTGGCTACGGCTTTGTCCCACTTTTGACTAGATTGATTCCATCTAACTACCTCTACTGGTTTATTATATACACTATAACGGTTTGCTGTATTAAAATGAAATGTAATAGGCTTATCAACTGTTGTAATTGTTCGTGTGCCTCTTTGTGTTGTTAATGCCATGGATATATTTTGGGGTATAACAACTGGCAATGCTAATGTTGGCAATGAACTATTCATACCCATTGATGTTGCTTGATCATTCATACTTAATGTAATTGTAGGACTTGACCCTAACTGACTCCCTAATGCATGTAAATGGCTGTCTATACTATTTGTAGGAATTGATATTCTAGTAGTTTTTCCATTAATTACTAGGTTAATATTATATTCCCTTAGGGAAGCCCATAATCTATAAGGTATTTCTACCTTACGTCTTACTATTGGCTTATTCTCAAACTCACTTATATCGATATTGTAAGAATATGCATTTTCTCTTAATAATTCACTTATAAGTTTTTCAATGATAAAGTGGTCAAATTCTCCATTTACATCATTTTGATTAAATCTAAATCTATAGGTTAGTTCTTGCTTAACAGGATCATAAATCTTTTCATAATATTCATATGGCAAACGAATAATAGCATCTATAGGATTGCCATCATATTCTTTTGAACTTGGCATTGTTAACAAGGCTAGTGTAGGGGAATAAAACAATGACTCTCTTGATAACATTTGATTGTTTTCGCCTTCTAGAATAACCCTTGTTTTAAGCCTAAAGTAATATCTTCTATTAGGTATTAACCCGTTGATTTTAATAAGGTTCTTTTCCAGCTTTTCAATATTTGGCGGTAATATATCATTGTTTCCATCCGTAAGTTCAATATAAATAGGGTCTATAAATCTTGAATTATTTGCCATCTCAACAATATACACGTATGATTTTTTAACCTTAGCATCTTTATAGTTTTCTGGATTATCATCTGGATGTAATAACCATTCTACGGTTAAAAAATCTTCCCCTTGATTTTCATTGTAATTATGAGGCTTTAGATTTTCCAATGATGCAAGACCGATCCCTCTAGGTGGCGCTGGATTTTCAATATCCCTAGTGGTTACAACTACTGCATTACTCCAAGCAGACACTGTATCGGTTTTTGGTTGAATTGCTCTAATCCAAAAATAATACTCTGTATTAGGAAACAAGTCTTTTATATGTTGTTCATAGTAGGAACCATTGGATGGATATCTAGGATCATTTGTTGGTGGCAGTATTATTTCTACAGGGTTTGCCTTAGTTATGTCGTCAACTAGCCCATATCGCATTTCGTATACTAAGTCTGTATTATATCGCCACATTAAATCTGCCGTTATATCTGTGTAGTTGGATACAAATAAACTTGGAACCGTGGGATCAGGCTTAACTTCTGATGGTATTGGATCCGTTATACCTACAATTGGTGTAGGATAGTGGGCAAATAATGTTTCTCCTGTTAAGTCAATTCTATAGGGATACAACAAGAATAAGTATTGGGTATTTGGTACCAATCCATTTTCTTTGTAGTACAATACATTGTTACTGTTTACATCCTTTTCAGGGTTAATATCTTTCCAAGGAAGTGGCTGGCTTTCGTCTCTATCCCTCTCAAGAAGTTCTTCAATATAACTGTTAAGATTATAGCTTGGATCCATTATTTTTCTATTGTCTATAGTTGTTTTTACTTCATTATATGGCATTTTATGAAATTTATATTTTACATCTGAAACACCAAAAGGATCTTTTCCAAGATTAATTTCTCGAACAAAATAATCCACTTCTGTATTGCCTAATTCAATAAGGCGCTGTTTTAACTTTTCTGCTTCTACTTGACCTAAATGTATCGGAAAATATTGTCCATTTTCTATTGGACTATCATATACTTTTCCATCATTATCTACCCAAGCTTCTGAATACCAAGTATTGCTGCCATCAACATTAATAAAATAAGCTTCCCACCAACTTTCTTTCCATTCAAGTGTAACTGATGTTTGGGTTGTTTCTTCATTTCTTATTCTTAGCGGTGGTTTTGCTATTGTTGGTGGAGAGTATATATTACCATCATAATCAAAATATATTGGTACTATATTAGGTTCTGATCGTACATCCCTATCGCCCCAATCTTTTATAGCCACTATTTTAATATAATATAATTGATTCGGTATTATGTTTTGAAGCTGATTTTTATCTGGATCAAAGTATTGATTTAATAATAATCTATATCCAATGATCTTATCATTTTGATCTCTTATAACTCTTGATGTATCATTTGGCTCTATTTTAATTCTATTAACAACTTTCATTGCACTATCAAAGTGGTTTATGTCTTTGGCCACGTAAACATCATAATACACTTCCGTATCAACTATTGTTTGTCCAAATGTACTAGAGCCTTCTTTTATGTCTCTTCTTTTAAAGGGAGCAAATATAAATTGTATTCTATTATTATTTGTATCGTATTTAAAAACTCTTTGAGAATTTAATAATTGATTTATATTTCCATTGAATATATCTCCTGGTAGCATATACTCTTGCTCAAGTATTTCCTTCAATGCAATATTTGAATTTTGATTTCTTAGTTCTGTTAATATTCTTTGAGAGACCGGTTTTGGAACATAGGGCTGAGTCGGACGAATTTTTAATTCCGTTGGAACAAAAGGTACCCTTCTCGACTCAGGTTCTATTGGTGGTTTATTAACCCCACCTACTGCTTGATATTTTAATTTAATCTGATATTCTGCTTCTTGAGAAGGCTTTGGAATTTTATAATACTCCATATTTGCAGCCTTATTATCAAAAATAACCACATTTCTTCCTTGTCCATTTATATATTCAATAATTCTGGCTTCAACAAGTTCATATTCCTCTTGGTCTTGACCTACCTTAAAGCTTGCTGGTATATTCCAATCCAGCCTTACATAGTCTCCCTCTTCAGAAACTCTTAAATCTATATTTGTTGAACATATGAATACATGGGGATAGTGTCTATTTCTTTGAACCAAGTACCCATCAAAGTAGTCCATGGTTGGCTCTACAATTATTGAGTATACCTGTCCTGGAAAAACATTTTGATCAATTGTATATCTTAATCTGTTTCTTCCTGCTACTGGATCATAAAACTGTTGTACATCAGGTGAATTATTTCTTAAACCTGTTATTTCACCTTGCATATTATTTAGCAATGCATCTTTCGATTGATTTGAAAAATCACCTACTGCATAAACTATTCTATAATTCAAATTCTGTAATGCTACATCATCCCATATAACTGTAATCTCTGTTTCAGATGGTACAAGCTCTACGTTCAAATCTGTAATTGCATATGTTTTTACAGGGGGACTTAGGTGGGGCGCTAACTCCCTTACTATTTCCCCATTTCTCTCTACATAATGATAATGTTGTGGTTGAATGGATAGTTCATATAATGACCCTGTGTTCAGATTCATTTCATCATGTAAAAATAATCTTTTAGCATTAAATACATCTGTTCCTTTATTTACTCTTATGGTTCTTTGAATATTTAATGTTCTATTATTAATATAAACTTCATAAAAATCAGGAGCATGAACTTCTTCATTTCCATTTCCTGGTGCCCAGTTTTGAGGATCTGTCCAACTTACTGTTATTCTTGGTCTTAATATTGGCGCATTGGTAACAAAATTTTGCCCAAGGGTATAGTATACTTCATCAACAGTAAAGGAACTAACAGGTGCTTGTGGATTTGCGAATATATTTGTAGTGATTATACTGGTAATTCCTATTAATATCACGAGGAAAAAGCTTATTATCCTTTTAGTCATTTTATCATCCTCCTTTTCTTACTCTATTGTAAACGCGATAAAAAATCAAATAGTTCTCGTGTGTTTATTGTTGTTTTAGGAGAGAAGTAACCCTCTTCTAGGGGTACCAATTTCAAATGGCCTCCAGCTAGAATTCTTCTTCTATAATCTGTATGAATTAGGTTACTATCCACTATTAAATTAAAATTTGTAATGGTCACATTATTAAAAGATATATTCTTTTTAATTTCATATCCTCTTAATAAGATATTATAAGCAAGCTCTTTTGCCATTGGTTGATGCATATCAGCCCTGTTAATACTAATGCCTATAGTATTTAAATGGTCAATAGGATTAGTAGTTCTTGATGCACCCATCACTCTTGCTAAACTAGATACAATTTGATGTTTAGTTGGCTTTCTCATGGAATTATTAAGTTCTTCTACCGTAAAGAAATCCATAAAATTGTGTTCACTTACCATTGCATAAACATTTTCACCATAGATATTACGACTCCGATTATCCGAAGTAAGTATGTAACTTCCCGAATGGTTTGCATTTATTTGATATCTTCCTAAGTTATGGGTTAATCCAATGTTCTCCCATAATAGATTGTTTCTATAATATGCAATAACAGGTCCATTTGCCGTGTTATTTATTCCCCAGGAAATGTACATCGGTCTGTTCATTTTATCTATAGGGACATTGTTGTCCTTTGTGTTTTGCTCCATCAGTGCTCCAATTTGAACTTGATGGGCTTTTTGTACTTCAGCTAGGACTTCATTGACTATCAGATACAATCTGTCATCATTAATGCCACTTGATAATTCATTCTCTAACTTCACTATTAGACTGTTTTTATAGTTTCCTGCTAATACATCAAGGGTGTTTAATATATGTCTTTCCATCTCATCTTCAGTTAATCTACTTTGTATTACTTTAAACTGTATATCAACAAGAGACGTTAAGGGGTCTTGCCCATTAATTTTCCCATTAAAAGTACCCCTTTTAACTTGTAATAAGACATAGTAATCTTTAAAATTTGATGGCAATTGATTGATCTGATTCTTAACTTTTTGTAATTCCCCTGATACTTGAAGTCCAATTGTATTTGGTCTTACACCTATTTGTTCTGCTACCGTATTGATTAAAATGGTTGTATTATGCCTGTTTAAAGTTTCAATCATTTCACCTGGCAAATAATAATAAAGGCTCTCTTTATTTTTTGTTGCTAATTCAAATTGGTTCTTAAGGTTATTGCTTGCTATTTTGTTTTGTCTGTATTTCAACCATATACTATTATTGTTTTGGTTAACAGTCCAATATAATCCATCTTTTAGCTCTTCTACTTTCGATAAATAATAGTCAATATATTGTTTGTATTTTTGTTCTTTGTCATAATCCACTTGATCAAAGTCCGTTCTTGTTTGAACTCTATCTGAGAAGTTGGACTTTGGATATACAACAGTACCATTAGGAAGAATCTCTGGTTCTTTTGTTCTATCTTCAATTCTTACTTTAATACTATAAGGCTTACCTGGTTTTAACCCAAATATTTTATAAAACATTCTAGTGTATCCATCAGAAGCATTATTGCTCTTTCCTAGCAAACTGTATTGGTAACTGGATGTGTAATCCGTGTCATCTGGTCCTTTTACAAATATTTCAATTCTATATTTGTCACTATCTGATTCAGGAAAAGGAATTGGTGCATCAAATCTAACAACAGTCTCTCTTTTACCATCATAGCTGTAAGGGGATGGTGTTGGTATTACTAAATTTATTGGTGGTGCAATTGGTTTTGTGGTTATGGTATCCATCATCCAATTAGATGCTAATGTATGATTTCCTTCTAAGTTCACTGTTCTAACATGATAATAATATATTGTGTTTGCTAATAATCCTTTGTCTTTTATACGAACTCTATTATTGGTTATTTCTACTATTTGATCAGACTCTTCAAATGCTTTAGTTGTATTATTATACTTTAACAACTTATATGTATCTGTTGTATTGTCTTTAAACAGTCTATACACAACTTTATTAGCTTCTATTTGTTCTAGCCCTGAAATAACATCACTTATTTTTAGTTCTTTTTGTTGTAATTCTTGTGGCAATCCCCTATCCCTTACTACTACAACTTCAAACCCTTGTTTCCCTTCATTAAATATTAGTTCACTTGGATAATCCCATTGTACATACGCTTCCATTTGACTGTCATCTACAAAAGTCACATCTAAATTGTTAGGGGCTAATGGAAGAATTAAATCTTCATCTGGTATATTTGGTATTGTTGGAGAGATGATTGTTATAATTGGAGAGTTTTCACTTTCTTTTATTATCTCTTCCTGATTTTCATCTTTTATATTAAGTTCTGCTCTAACCTTAAAATAGTATGTATGATTAGGATCTAAGTTTTGTACATAAAAGCTTATATCTCCTGTTTGATTCCCTGCTGTTACTATTTCAGATGATATAACCTTCCCTTTTCTTAGTTCATCAATCTCATTGCTTGATAAAGGCAAAGAATTTCCAGATGTCATTGTAACTTGATAAATATCTTCTTCTTTGTTCAAAGCTTCTTTTGTTGATGCCATATACCATTTATAGGTAATTGTTTCTGGTGATAACCCTAATGGATAAAGCATAAAGTTAGCATAATCTGTTATATCTATACCTTTCCAACCTACTTCTACTGCACTCGTTGGATTAGCACTCGTTGGTATTATTGGTTCATAAGATAAACTCGTTGGTATTGGTATACTAAACCTAATTGTATCTAATGATATACTTGTTGGTACTGACATATCACTGTACCCATAAGTTTGTGTAGACACATATACTGCTCGCATTCTTAAAAAGTGAATACCAGGAAATTCAAAATTGTAGATTTCCGTTCCCTCTGAAGCAATATAGGTTTTATCTTCAATATTCTCTTCTTTATTAGGTATTGTTGTCCAGCCCTCAGAATCTTTTATTACAATATTCCTTATTCCAAATCTATTGTGTTGGTTATTGTAACCATTTCTATAAATATTATTATGAAGTGGTGTTCCTTGTTCTTTTCCAGTATTAACTTCTACTAGCCTTATTTGACCATTCTCTTTGCTTACTTCAAACACCTTTAATAATTCATAAGGGTTAACACTCGTTCCATTTGGCTGTTGATTAATTAATAGTTCATAATATATTTTACCAGTATTTAGCATATTGCTAAGTAACGGATTGTTTATCGTATTAGTAGGCGCTTCCCAAATTAAGTCAAACTGAATTTTTTCTGGGTCATTGTCATCATGAATAGAAGGCACTACTATTAAATTTAATAACTCATCTATTCTTGGTGTTGGTGGTGGTACATCAAGATCAATATTAGGAATGTATTTTATAATCTGAGACCTTAGTTGCCTTGCAGCAAAGTTTACTCCTATTTGATAGAACTCTTGATTACTCCCTTCTAAAAAAGGAACAGGAATATATATATTTGTGTCTTGATGATTCTTACTATGATAATGTTTTAGCCATATATCAGAAGTATCATAATGGCTTTTTTCATTCTTACTATGATACACAGTATATTCTAAATCATTCTCATCACTACCAGCATATGGAATAACATCTAAATATGCATTTTCCATATTGGCTCTTTTTACTTCGTATTGTATATAGGTGTATCCAAATCTATCTCTTGGATCATAATTGGCAAATGCATACTTAGAGCTTTCGGAAAGATATAATCCTACACTATAAACTCTACTCGCTGCCAGTCTATGCCACTGTATAAAATCTTCTTCAAAATCTGTTACCGATTTATCTTTAACAATGTCTATAATATAAGTGCCCACACCTGTAGATTCGTTGAACTCATATCTGTATTTTGAATGACTGTTTTTATTTTGATCTAGTTGGGTGTTTGGCGCATTTATTATTTTCCTATCTAGATCCCTGTCCATAGTAATTGTAAAATCTGTATACGCTGTTCCATTGACTTCATTAAGATCAATTATTGCTGTAATATCGTCTAGATCAGTTGCCATTTTAAATGTTTTAGATTCAAAATCAAAAGCTTTTGGTTGATCAAATCTAATTTGTAATCCTGGTCTCCCCCCTGGCTTTTCATTGTCAGAAGGTATAACTATTTTTGTTTTATTTTCATTTCCAACCCAATGGGTTGGGTTAATTACAAAGTTCCTTAAACTTCTAAGAATTTGTAGAGTTTCTACATCTCCTAGTGGTGTGGTTAAGGTAAATGGTGTAATATTTCCACTTTCTACTCCCTTAGTTAAAAAGAATAATTTGTTTGTCTGGAAATTCCATCTGATTTTCACATCAACATTATTAATTCTAAATGCTACCCCAGGGTATTGGGCACTTGCTGCTTTGATTATAGAATAAGACACGGTTCCATCATCATTAACAGTTTTGTTAGGTGATACCCAACCAGGCACCAGCGCATTGTAATCCATTTCTTGATAAGACTTATTTATTTCACTTTGTGTGATGGCATTGTCATCTTTATCATAAATACCGTACCTGATGTTAACCCTATCAACTTCGTGGTTAAAACGAATAATGGTATATCTATTATCATTTAGATGATACTTTAATTCATACTGACCAAATTCATTTAAGTTCCACTCAAGAACTATTTCATCATCACCAGCTTTATTGCCTACTAGCGTTAAAAGATCATCAATAGTATCATTTCTTAACCATCTAAATCCTAGACCATTAGCTGCTCTTGTGCTAAATGCTATAGATGATATGATTATTATATTTAACAATAATACTAGTGATATGGATAGTAATAGTTTTTTCTTCATATGTATTCCTCCTATGGTCATTTGTATCACCAAATTAATTCCTTAAGTAATTTATGTCATTATTCATTATACACTATTTATATCGACATTTTTATCCATTTTTTAAGCTTGTAATTTATTTGTAATTTATTCCATTAATTAAAAAAAGGAGATTAACTTATTATTGTTAATCCCCTTTTTTCTATATTTTATTGAAAATTGTACAACCTATACATAAAGGTAGCTGTTTCAGCTCTAGTTGCATTTCCTTTTGGATTAATTGTGTTATTAGCATTTCCTTGTATTAATCCATTTGCAACTAATGTTGAAATTGGTTCTTGTGCATATGTTGCTACATTGTCACCGTCTATGAAACTGTTTAAAATTGAAACATTACCACTTTTAACTTCTATACCAGCAATAGTCATCGCTCTCCCAGTAAGAGTCATCATTTCTTCTCTGGTTATTTCTGCTTTAGGATTAAACTTATTATCTCCTACACCATTAGAAATTCCAAGTGCTTTTGCAATTCCCACCTCATAATAGAAGTAATCATTTACATCAATATCATCGAAATTATCAGCTATATCTGCTGTTAACCCTAGTGTATTCACAAGTAATCTTGTAAAATCTGCTCTAGTAATATTAGCTGCTGGCGTAAATGTATTATTAACAGTCGATGTTCCTCTTATAATTCCTTTTGAAGCCAATACTTCAATCTCTCTTTGCGCCCATACATGATTTATTAAATCAGAAAAAGTCTCATGCACATATGCGATTGCAAATTTACTAAAATGACTTGTTGTAAAATCCATAGTACCTTCCACTACATTGTAACGACCATTGGATATGGTTGTAGCATTACCCTCTTCATCTATGTATTTTATTACCAGATGTTCAGGGTTTTCTCCTGCTGATGGTGTATATGGAATTGAAATTTTTATTGGAGCTTTAGTATTTTTCCACTTTATCTTACTATTATTTACAGTAAAATACGCTTCTACAGTTTTTTTGCCCTCATTATCAACAGATACAGTTGATACGTTTAATACAACTTCATCCGTATCTTTTAAATTCTGGTTTGCTAGTGTGCTATTTTCCAATTCAAAAGTACCCACTTCTGTTACCAAAGATAATCTAAAAAGACCTTCTGAATTCATAGCTGCTGCTGGTAACTTTTTAGCATATCCTTTAGCACCTTTTACAGCAGGAACTTCAATTACTATAGTTTTAGACCCTTTTTCACTAAAATTTGCTTTTTCTAATGCATTATTTAATACATCTTTATCTAAAGCCAATTCAACAACTTTTGTTGCTTGATTCAATTTACCCTCTTTTATAATAGATACTGATCCATCGTTATTTTCCACGACAGTTACTGGTGGTGTTGGTGGTGTTGTTGGTGTTTGACTATTTCCACCTCCACTTGGTGGTGTTTCTGGTATTGTTGGTTCTGAGTAATGAAATACAGTGGTTCTAATTGAGTTAAATCCATTGCCACCAATCTTGACTGTATATTCACCATAGGGCCCATCTGTTATATATTCAAAGCTAAAGTCACCATTACTTCTACTTGTTGTTTGATCAATAAAGTCTAAACTACCATCAGATCTTTCGACTTTTACTGTTATAGCCTTGTTAGGAATAGCACCCTTTCCTTCTATGTTCACCATTTTTGTTTCATTGTTTATAAATGCATTTACTTGTGAATCTAATGCAAATACATTATTAGAAGACAATGCCACTAATAATGATGTTATCATAATAATACTCTTTACTTTTTTCAATACTTTACCTCCTAACAGTGATTTCTAGAATTAAGCAGGAATATGTACTTAACATATTCCTGCAAAAATTTACTGTATTGTTACTAATGGTGATAATGGATTCATTCCATCTATACTATCCCATACAAAGGCTTTTACAGTGTGACCATTTACATTTTGAGGCAATTTGAATCCTGCTTCTAATGTTCTTTCTTCACCTGCATTAGCTTCCCATCTTACTCTTGCCAAGTTTTTCATTGTATTGTTTTCATCATATAATGCAATGATCAATATAGCATCTTTTTGTTCATTTAATGTATTTTTAATATCTACCTTTACAACAATGTCTCCAGATGGTGTTAATGTGTTTATAGAATTACCAATATAATCGGTAAATCTTACATTACTTACTTGGAACTGTTCTTGCTCGTCTACTATAGCTGGAAGTGCACCTACATAAGTTCCATTTTCACCTGCTGTATTAAGATCACTTGAAAGTGCTAATCTAAGGAAGTCTCCCCATACTATGTTACCTTCTTCGTCTCTTTCATACATATTTGGCATTGTTAATTTTACAAAATCTTCTGCGTTTACAACTACACCATTACTGTTTACTGATTTTTCTCCATCAAAGAAGAAGTTTGTTTCATCTACATTTCCTGATACAAAGTCAGGTAATTTATCCTCAGTATCTGTTCTAAATGATAAGTTGTTTTTAAAGATACCTTGTTCTTCAGCTTCAAAATAAGGATTTTCTCTAAATATATAGTTAAATCTCTTATTATCAAATGATGTGTTTTTTTCTACAGTAATTGTACCTGGATTAAAGTTGTCTGAGAATCCATCCATATTATTATCAAACGCAATATTGTTTGTAACTATATGAGCTACTGGCATACCTTCTCCACCAAGTTTAAAACCATTACCTGTATTACCGTCTTCATTATATCCATCACTTAATTTACCATTTGAGTAAGCAATATTGCCATCTAATACAACTGGCATGTTTGGTCCATTTTCTATTTTATTGAACAAGTCCCAACCATCATCAATATTGTTATGAGCGATGTTTCCTCTAAATACGTTACCAACACCAACACCTAGTTTCGCTGCAAAACCATCTGCATCGATGTTTGATGCATCTCTATTGTCATGGGATACACAGTTTAATATTAGGTTGTATTTTGGCCAATAGTCTGGGTCAATACCGCCTCCTGTAATGTGAAGCCCTGTGTTGCCATTATAACTAAATGTCATTAACTCAAAAATATTGTGATCACCGTTTACTCTTGTACTTGTGCTTGATGCTCTTGTGATTTCTATACCATATATATGCCAGTAATCTCCTGCTACTCTTAAGATTTCTGAAAGCCTTCCTTCACCATCTATGATTACCTTTTCACCATTGTATGGTACTATTTTTTTCATTTTTCCTTCTTCTCCACTATGCTCTTTACCTATTGTAATTCTTGAGTCCGGTGTATATGTTCCACCTAACATAAAGATTGTTTCATTTGGTAATACATATTGGATTGCCGTTTGTAAATCAAGGGGACTCTCTATTGTTCCGTCACCTTCATTTGTTCCTTCTGGTGATACAAATAATCCTGCGCCACTGTTATATATCTTTTTAGTTACTGTAATATCTTTTGTTATTGCATCATCAGATTGTGCTCCTTCTGGTGTATACACTACTGTAAAGCTTGTTGTTTCATTTTCTAAAGCTGTAGCAAAAGTAAATACTTCTTTCGCTTTTACTTCGCCATTACTTACAACTTCTACACCATCTTTTTCAATTGTTACGTTTCCATCATAATTAGCTAATGCTTTTAATTCATAGTCCTCTGAACCAGATTGTGGTGCAGATACTATGTTCATTGTTGCATTTGGTAACGTAGGTTCTACCACTGGTGATGCTACTGTATTTGCTTCGCTTAATGTTAAGCTTGCATTTTCAAATCTTACTTGACCATTTCTTGCTGCATAGAATCCTACATACATATTGTTAGGATCAATTACTTGTACTAAGTCTGCCCCCTCTGTTCTTTGTTCAACAGTTTTCATTTCATCTGTCGTTGGATCTACAAATGTTGCCGTCATGATAAATTCGCTATCTGTTCTTTCAAGTCTTACTCTTATTGATTTATTAATGGCTTGAGCTACGCTTAGACCATTACTATAAGATCTAACCGTTCTTTGACTTCCTATATTACCCCATGGCTCATATACGCCTGTTCTGTAGATATAGCTCAGTCCTCCACGCATCATCCCAACTGCAAATATATTAGATGCTGCTGTTACCTCTTCAAAACCTATTTGTAATGGGTTTTTACGTGCGCCACTTACAACGTCTCTTACCATAATCCCTACACTGTCTTGAGAGTTTAAGGCAACGCCTTCTACTTCTGATCCAAATTGTTCAATAATCATATCTGCTTCAAGTACAAAGTTGTGTACATTTGGATCTAGTCTTGTGTAATAGAATGTTAACCCATCGTGACCGTTAGCTAATTTACCACCACGACTTTCTACTACAATACTTCCTTCTATTGTCCCTGGATTTTCTGCTCGCGTTTCATTTACCCCTACTTTTTCTGGCAATACATTAGATGCGAAGTTTAAATCTGTTGACTGTCCAAATGCTCTTGATTCCCATACAAAAGATGGGGTTACTGAAGGTGTATCATTATCAGCTTCTAATGCACCTACATGTGTGCTATTCACACCTGCTGTATTAAGAACACTTGCAACGGCTAATCTAAGGAAGTCTCCCCATACGATGTTGCCTTCTTCGTCTCTTTCATACATATTAGGCATTGTTACATTTACAAAGTCTTCTACACTTACAACTACGCCATTGCCGTTTACTGAGTTTTCTCCATCAAAGAGGAAGTTTGTTTCATCTACATTTCCTGCAATTTGATCTGCTAACCCTGAATTGGTTTTAAATGATAAATTGTTTTTAAATATTCCTTGTTCATTTGCTTCAAAATATGGATTAGTTCTAAAGATATAATTAAATCTTTTGTTATCAAATGCTGTATTGTTTTCTACTACCATTTTTCCTGGATTAAAGTTATCTGAAAATCCATCCATATTATTATCAAAGGCTATATTGTTTTTGATGATATGTGCTACCGGTAAACCTTCTCCACCTAATTTGAATCCGTTTCCTGTATTACCATCTTCATTATAACCATTGCTTAATTTACCATTTGAATATGCAATATTACCGTCTAGGATTACTGGCATATTCTCTCCTTCATTTGTTCTGTTGTATAAGTCCCATCCATCATCAATGTTATGATGTGCTATGTTACCTCTAAACTCATTTCCAACACCAACACCTAATTTTGCTGCAAATCCATCTGCATCTATGTTTCTATCGTCTCTGTTGTCATGTGCTTCACAATTAAGTATTAAATTGTATTTTGGCCATAAGTCTGGGTTTTCCCCACTACCGTGTAAGTGGAATCCAGTACCTTTATTATAATTGAATACCATCATTTCTATGATATTGTTATTACCATTTAATCTCATACCAGTTCCTGATGATCCTGTAATTTCAATGCCATACATATGCCAGTAATCTGCTCTATGTCTCATTATTGTATTTATATTACCTTGACCATCAATAATTACTTTTTCTCCATTGTATGGTACTAGTTTTTTAATTTCTCCTTCTTTTCCACTATAAGCTCCGCTTATATCGATTGTTGAGCTTGGTGTATATGTTCCACCTCTCATAAAAATTGTTTGACCTGGTTGAAGGTATTGTATTGCTGTCATAATATCTAACGGACTTTCTTTGGTTCCTTGGCCTTCACTTGTTCCATCTGGAGATACAAATAAACCTTCCCCAACATTAAATATTCTTTTTGTTACTGTTATACTTCTTACTATAGGATTTTCAGATGGTGCTCCTATTGGTGTATATATTACTTCAAAGCTTGTTTGCTCATTTTCTAGTTTCACTTCGTGTATAAAGGTATTGTTTGCTTCAACACTTTGATCGCTTACAATTTCACTGCCATCTTTAAGGACTGTTACTGTTCCTGCATAGTTTCCAATGGCTTTGATTTCATAGTCTTCTGTAGCAGATTGTGGTGCTGAAACAATACTCATTGATGCTCCTATTGGATTTGGTACTACTACTGGTGATGGTTGGGTATCCGCTTCACTTAATGTAATGCTTGCATTTTCTACTATCATCTTTACATTTCTAGAGGCAAAAAATCCAACATACATGTAATCTTCATCGATTACTTGTACTAAGTCTGCTCCTTCTTCTATTCTTTCAACAGTTTTTAGTTCATTTGTTTTAGGATCTGTAAAAGTTGATGACATTATAAATCCAGTGTTTGTTCTTTCAAGTCTTACTCTTATTGGCGTATCAAGTACCATCCCAATACCACCACTAAATGCTCCAGCACTTAATCTACTTCCTACATTACCCCAAGGATATATTACTCCCGTTCTATACATCGGGCTTATTCCATGTCTCATCATCCCTACACCGAACAAGTTGGATGCTGCTGGAACTTCTTCAAAACCTAGTAATAATGGTTCTTGTCTAGGTGGTCCATTTACATCTCTTACCATAATACCAGCACCATCTTGTCCACTTGGAGAGGCTCCTGTTTCAGGTCCAAATTGTTCAATAATGATATCTGCTTCTAATACAAAGTTATGCTCATTTGCATTAAGTTTTGTATAATAGAAAGTTAAACCATCATGTCCTGGTGCTAATTTACCACCACGACTTTCTAGTACAATTCTTCCTTCTATTGTTCCTGGCGCTTCAGGTTCTGCATAGTTTGTTCCTACTTTTTCTGGTAATACATTTGATGCAAAGTTAAGGTCTGTCGATTGACCAAAAGTAATGGATTGCCATACTAAATCAGATACATCCAATGAAGTGTTTTCTGCTTCTTCACTTGCCAAAACACTAATAGATGTACATGCCAAAATAATGCTAAGAATTAAACTGAGTAACTTGCGATACCTTTTCATTTAACCATCTCCTTTTAATTTGCTTATTTATTTGATTGTTACAGTTGGCTTTTGTAACTTGCCTCCTGCTAACATATCAGGCAATATCTAGTTACTATGAATATTTAGTTATACTGATGATGATTCATGGAAAGTTTTCTATACCAACGACTTACTATTGATATTATTTAAACACACAATTTATAATTTATTTCCAATTATTGGTATTAAATACTAGTATAATCCTATTATAAATTTAAATCAATGTTTTTCTTGCAATATTTGTATTATATGTATGCTTTTCTTTCTTATGTTTATTTTTTTTAATCAGTTTTTCACAAAAAATGTAGTTTTTATATAATTACCTTTAAAATCCATAGTGCGAATTGCACAAAAAAACACTTGGATTAATATTATAACTTAATAATATTATACAAGTGTTTTTGTTAATTTATGCCTATTTTTTTATTTATTTTTAACTACTTCAATTCGAGCAACGGATCGACGCAAAGACGCTTCTGCTCTTAATAAGTCAATATGATCTCTTCGATCTTTTAATTTATTCTCAGCTTTTGTTTTTGCTTGTTCTGCTCTTTGTAAATCTATTTCTTCTGGCCATTCTGCAGCATCTGCTAATATGGTTACTTCATCTGGCTTTATTTCAGCAAATCCAGTATGAACAGCTGCTCTTTTTTCCTCATTGCCAATTTTCATTTTGAATACACCACTTTGAAGAGTCGTTGTAAGTGGAATATGACCTTTTAAAACCCCTATGTCGCCTTCAGTGGTATTAAACATAACCATTTCAACATCTTCTTTGCAGAAAACTCTTTCTGGCGTAATTATATGCAACTTAAACTTAGAATCTGCCATAATATATCACCTATACTTTTGCAACAACATCATCTATATTACCTGCAAGTAAGAATGCACTTTCAGGAATATCATCATGCTTGCCTTCTAGAATTTCTTTGAATCCTTGTACGGTTTCACTAATTGGTACATAACGTCCTTCTAAGCCTGTAAACTGTTGAGCTACGAAGAATGGCTGCGATAAGAAACGTTGTACCTTTCTTGCTCTTGATACAATAAGTTTATCTTCTTCAGACAATTCATCCATACCAAGTATTGCAATAATATCTTGAAGCTCTTTATAACGTTGTAATATTTCTTGAACACCACGAGCAACATTATAATGTTCTTCACCAACAATACGCGGGTCAAGAATTCTTGAAGTTGAATCCAGTGGATCAACAGCTGGATATATTCCTAGCTCAACAATTGCACGGTTTAGTACTGTTGTTGCATCTAAGTGAGCAAATGTTGTAGCTGGTGCTGGATCCGTTAAGTCATCCGCTGGCACATATACCGCTTGAACAGAGGTGATTGATCCGCTTTTAGTTGATGTGATACGTTCTTGAAGTGCACCCATTTCTGTCGCCAACGTTGGTTGATACCCAACGGCACTAGGCATACGTCCAAGTAACGCTGAAACCTCTGAACCTGCTTGTGTAAAACGGAATATATTGTCAATGAATAATAATACATCACGACCACCTTGATCACGGAAATACTCTGCCATTGTAAGACCCGTTAATCCAACACGCATTCTAGCGCCTGGTGGCTCGTTCATTTGTCCAAATACCATTGTCGTTTTATTAATAACCCCTGAATCTGTCATTTCGTGGTAAAGGTCATTACCTTCTCTGGTTCTTTCCCCTACTCCAGTAAATACTGAGTAACCACCATGTTCAGTTGCTATATTTCTTATAAGTTCTTGAATTAAAACAGTTTTACCTACCCCTGCACCACCGAATAATCCAATTTTTCCACCTTTTTGATATGGACATAGTAAATCTACTACCTTAATTCCTGTTTCCAATATCTCAGTTCGCGTAGATTGCTCTTCAAACTTTGGCGCATCTCTATGAATTGGCCAATAATCAACATCCTTTGGCACTGGCTTATTGTCTATTGGTTTTCCAGTTACATTAAAAATCCTACCTAATGTATTTTCACCAACTGGTACTGATATCGGTTCACCAGTATCAACAGCCTCCATTCCACGTACTAAACCATCTGTTGCCCCCATAGCAATACATCTAACAGAATCATCTCCTAAATGCTGTGCAACTTCAACAACAAGTATTTCTCCATTTCTATCATTAATTTCAATTGCATTGTTTAATGACGGTAATTTACCTTGGGAGAATTTAATATCTAGAACGGCACCAATGATTTGAGTGATCTTTCCAATATTTTTTTCTGACATTCTAATTTCACTCCTTTACTTAAGTGCTTCTGCTCCACCAACAATTTCAGATATTTCTTGAGTAATAGATGCCTGTCTTGCTCTGTTATATTCAAGAGATAAATCTTCAATCATATCATTTGCATTACTTGTAGCCGAATCCATGGCCGTCATCCTTGCACCTTGTTCACTTGCTACAGATTCCACTAGTCCACCATAAATTAGACTGTAAACATATCTTGGAATCATAACATCTAAAACATCCTCTTCAGATGGCTCATAATTCATTAAAGCAACACTTTTATTGGTGTCTTGATTGCTTGATTCAATGGGCAATAATTTTATTGTTTTTGCCTCTTGAGAAATAGTAGATACAAAACCTGTATATACCAAATATATCTCATCAATTTTATTATTTAAATAATCTTCTAAAACGACTTTTCCAATTGATACAGCATCATTATATGTTGGTCCTTCAACCATTTCAGAAAAATCCTGTTCAATAGAATAGCCTCTTCTTCTTAAACCGTCTTTACCTTTTTTTCCAGCAGAATAAACAGCTATATTTTCTTTCGAAACACCATTGTTTAGCACTTGCTTGATTATATTAGCATTATATCCTCCAGCAAGCCCTCTATTAGATGTTATCACGATATATCCTTTTTTATCCCCATTTCTAGAAGCAAGATATTGATGATCTATATCTCCAGTTTGAGAAAGAATAGATGTCACTGTTTCATACATTTTATTAAAATATTCTCTAGTTTCCTCAGCTTTTACTTTAGCTTTTTGAAGCTTAGCCGTAGCAACAAGCTTCATAGCTTTTGTAATTTGTTGAGTACTTTGAATACTTGTTTTTCTTCTTTTTATATCTCTTATGGATGCCATAGCATCACACCTCTTTTAGAATTTTTCTAAACTCATCTTTAAATTCTTCAATTACTTTGATTATAGTGCCTTCTGTTTGTTCTTTAATTTCTCCAGATGCTAAAATTTCTTTTGGTAATTCTGGATATTTTAAATCTATATATTCAAATAATTTCTTTTGGAAAAGTTGAATTTTATTAACATCTATATCCATTAAGTATTTTTTAGTCACTGCATATAGAATCAATACTTGATAAGCAACTGACATTGGTTGATATTGTGGTTGTTTTAAAACCTCCATAATACGTTCCCCTTGTGCCAATTTTTCTTTAGTATCTTTATCTAAATCAGAACCGAACTGTGCAAATGCAGCTAGTTCTCTATACTGAGCCAACTCTACACGAATTGGTCCTGCAATTTTTTTCATTGCTTTAATCTGAGCTGCTCCACCAACACGTGAAACAGAAAGCCCTGGATTTATTGCCGGTCTTACCCCTGCATTAAATAGTTCTGTTTCAAGGTATATCTGACCATCTGTTATAGATATAACATTTGTTGGTATGTATGCAGATACATCCCCAGCTTGAGTTTCAATAATCGGTAATGCCGTTAAAGATCCCCCACCGTTCTCATCAGATAATCTTGCTGCACGTTCTAATAATCTTGAATGCAAATAGAATACATCTCCAGGATATGCTTCTCTACCTGGTGGTCTTCTAAGTAGCAAAGACATGGCTCTATAAGCAACCGCATGTCTTGATAAATCATCATAAATTACCAAAACATCTTTACCGCTTTCCATCCACTCTTCACCAATGGTACATCCTGCATAAGGTGCAAGATACTGTAGTGGTGCTAACTCACTAGCTGTTGAAGCAACAACGGTAGTATAATCCATAGCACCGGTTTCTTCTAATGTTGTTACAATCTGTGCTACTGTAGACGCCTTTTGGCCAATAGCTACATAAATACATAATACATTTTCATTTTTTTGATTTATTATTGTATCAATAGCAATAGCGGTCTTACCTGTTTGTCTATCTCCAATGATTAACTCACGTTGTCCTCTTCCAATAGGAACCATTGAGTCAATTGCCTTGACCCCTGTTTGAAGAGGTGTATCAACAGACTTTCTTTCAATAACACCAGGTGCAACTCTTTCTACTTTACGATATTTTTTTGCTTGAATTGGTCCTTTACCATCAATTGGCTGTCCTAATGAATTAACGACACGACCAATTAATTCATCTCCAACTGGTACTTCAACAACACGACCAGTTGCCTTAACAACAGCACCTTCCCTGATTCCATCATCAGATCCTAATAATACGGCTCCAACATTGTCTTGCTCAAGGTTTAAGGCCATTCCATAAACATTACCTGGAAACTCTAATAATTCTCCAGCCATGGCTTTTTCTAATCCGTGAATACGAGCAATACCATCAGCAACTTGAATAATTGTTCCAACATCTGATACTTCTAAATTTGATTTATATCTTTTGATTTGCTCTTTAATAACGGAACTAATCTCTTCTGGTCTAAGATTCATGTCTTTATAACACCGCCTTTCTTTCAGAATTTCTAGGCTAATTGTATTTTTAATAATTCTTTAGCCATTAAGTCAATTCTTCCTTTTATACTGTTATCCACAATTCTATCGCCTATACGAATTTTCAATCCACCAACTAATGATTGATCCACTGTATAAACGGTCTCAACCTTTTTATTGGTTAGATTTTCAAGTCGTTGTTCTATTTTTGCTTTTTGTTTTTCATCTAATTCTTTTGCAGAGAAGACTGATGCAGTTACAATGCCTTTATCTTCTTTAATGATTTCTAAAAAATCCTTCAATATATCAATGATATACATATATCTATCTTTTTTAATAATAACACTCATAAGACCTAATAATTCATTAGATAAATTAACAAATGACTCTTCAAAAATAGATATTTTTTCATCTTTAGATATTTTTGGGTGATTTAATAATGTTAAAAAATCTTCATTGTTTTTCAAAACATCTAAAATAACAATAGATTCTTCTTCTAATTTTTCTTTAATATTTTCTTCTTGTGCTAATTGAAATAATGCTCGACTATATGTTTTAACTACTAATTGAGCCATGTTTTATCACCCATCTCGTTTAGCGTTTCTTCTATTAACTTATTTTGTTCTGATTCGTTTATAGAAGCGGAAATGAATTTTTCTGCAAGGATTGCAGCAATTTCAATCATTTCTGTTTTTATATCTTCTTTAACTTTTTCTTTTTCTCTTGAAATTTCTAAATTCGCTCTTTCAATAATACGTTTAGCTTCTTCATTTGCCCCTTGTATTATTTCATCTTCTCTTGATAACGCTTTTTTTCTAGCTTGAGATAATATTACATCTGCTTCTTTTTCAATATTTCTTAACTTTTCTTCATATTGATTTTTAAGACTTGCAGCATCATTTTTTTGTTTGGTTGCCTCTTCAATATCATTTCTGATTTTCTCAGCACGTTTTTCCATAAAGCTTCTTACAGGCTCAAACAAAAGATAAGACATCGCAAAGAAAAGAATAAACATTGTTATTACCATTACAACCGTATCCATTAGAAGCTGAGCGTCAAATCCAAATAATCTTCCCAAAATAGCGCCTCCTTTCAGCTTAAGATAAGGAGATTAAAACCTACCCTAATAATCCTATATATCTTGTAATTAATGGATTAATATATAGTAACATAAGAGCAATAACGAAACCATAAATACCAGTTGTCTCAGCAATAGCCGCCCCAACGATCATCGTACTTTGAATATCAGATTTTGCACCTGGTTGTCTACCTACTGCCTCAGCTGCTTTACCAGCTGCATAACCTTGCCCTATACCTGCACCTATACCAGCAATCATAGCTAATCCTGCACCTATAGCAGATGCCGCTAAAATCAACGCTCTTCCATCAATTGTTTCCATATTAATTCCTCCTTAATAAGTATTAAATATTTTAGTATGTTTTTATTTATAATAAAGCCTATTCCTCTTACTAACGCAAGAAATACAAGCTTAGTTACTTTAATTAATCCATTGCTCCTGTAATCAATACCATACTTAAAATGGTGAATACAAAAGCTTGAAGGCCTCCTGCAAATAAATCAAAATAAAAATGCAATACTGCAGGTATACCTAAATTTAAAAACCATGGCATAGAATAGTACAATGCAATAAGCACTGTTCCACCTAAAATGTTACCAAACAAACGGAAAGATAAAGAAACAGGATTAGCTAATTCACCAATTATATTAATGGGTGTTAAAAAAAGTATTGGTTCAGTAAACCCTTTTAAATATCTACCAATCCCTTTAGATTTAATTCCATAATATTGAATCATAAAAAATGAAATCAACGCTAACCCAAGTGGTATTGCATAATCTGCCGTAGGCGGCCTTAAAGCAAATAACCCTGATATATTAGATATGAATAAAAATATAAACACAGTAGCGAAATAAGTAGAAAAACTCTTTCCCTTTTCTCCCATTGTTGTGATAGTAAACTTATCAAAAACCTCTACAACCATTTCAACGAAGTTCTGTAATCCTTTTGGCACTTCTTGAAACTTTTTAAATCGACGATTAACATATAATGCGAACCCTATTAAAAATAATGAAATTATCAACAAACTAAAATGTGTATCTCCGATAACCCATTCAACTTCACCAAAATTAATGCTAAAAAGCTCTCTTATAGTAAAATCTTTCATTAAAATCACCTCAATATTAAATATTTTGTTTTATATAAACAATTTGTTATTCAGAATAAAATGACTTTATCAAGGGCATTAAGTAAATGGATAACTTAAGAACAAAAAGTCCAACTATAATCCCTATAATAGAATCTCTATTGATCGTTACACTTACTATGACAACTAATACAATTATTAAGTACCTAAACATAGAACTTTTGACAGCATATTTTTTAGCTTGATTTGGTGTTTTATCTAATGCTTTATTTATAGTTTTACCTATATGCATAATCTGAAAAACACCTGTCACCGTTCCTATTGTTAATCCTATAATAAAGCCTATATTATAATTAATAAAAATAGATATTACTGCAATGCTTAGTGATATTAATATCATACCAACAATAATTGTTGATATAACTTTATCTTGATGTTTTATCATTTTTTAGATCCTTTCTGTTCTTCTAAAAATCTAGTTGTAATTACAAAAAAATTACGAATAGCTGCTAAAAGACCCAGGATAATAAATACAAATGTTATAACACCGTTGGTACCTAGTTTATCATCTAACCATTTACCAATAAATATACAAAATATTATTGGTATAATAATTGTTAGTGCTATTTGGTTTAGTAATACCAAA
The DNA here is from genome assembly GCF_004342165.1 of Natranaerovirga pectinivora. Taxonomy (NCBI): domain Bacteria; kingdom Bacillati; phylum Bacillota; class Clostridia; order Lachnospirales; family Natranaerovirgaceae; genus Natranaerovirga; species Natranaerovirga pectinivora. Next base: position 67,228 of record NZ_SMAL01000009.1, read on the forward strand.
TGTTTTAATACGTGAGGATCTATTTTCATATTTTTCCTCCATTTTATTCTCTATATTATACCATTTTTGAACCACTGTCTAGATTAAACACTTATTTATTTCTGTACTTTGCATACTATATAACTTAAAGAAAAAATATGTCAAATATAATTAAACCATAAAATATTGCTAATCTCAACCGTTTTTGTTATTTTATTGGTCATTATTATAAATCATGCTATAATAGTATATTATAGGAAATATTACTTAAATCAAAATGATTAGGAGGTAATACTATGAAACCCGTTATAACCAATCTTTATATAACACAAAATGTAACCTTGATAACGTTAATTAATGTACCCAGTCCCATTGATCAAAGAGCAAAGATTTTTTCTGCATTAGCTGATGCAGGTATTAATATTGATATGGTAAGCCAAACAACACCCTTTAAAGAGGTCATAAATATCTCATTCTCTCTAAATGACGATGATTTCTTTAACGCCATTCAAGCCCTTAAGGTTTTTAAATCTTCTATTCCTGATCTAAGAATTGAAGTTAACTCAAACAACACTAAAATCTCTTTATTTGGCGAAGCAATGAGACATACAACAGGGGTTTTTGCAAAAGCCTTAGAATTACTTGTTGCGTCTAATGTAGACGTGAAAATCATTACAACATCTGAATCAGACATTTCATTTTTAATATATTCTTCTGATGAGAAGAAAGCTATTAATGCTTTAACCAAACATTATAATATAGGAATTTAAAAAATATTATATTTACTAAAATAGAAGTTCAAAAAAAACACGTTTATAATATAAAATGTACTCTACAAGAGATTTTGATTTTTCTCTATAGAGTACATTTTAATTATATATCGTGTTTTTTATTTTTTGCTCTTGCAATTATGGCATTATCAATCAACCAAACCAAAACCATAATAGCTAATACTCCAACAGCTAATACACCACCGCTAATGGCTAATAAAATCCCTGCAACACCAAAACAACTGCTAATGCCATATAAGGTTAATACAGCTCTTTTTTGACTATATCCTCTATCCACTAATCTATGATGCAAATGCCCTCTATCTGCCTGCATCACTGGTTGCCCATTTCTTATTCTACGTATTATCGCAAAAAACGTATCAAATATTGGTAACCCCAACACAATAATTGCAATAAAAACTGTAATTGCCGTATAACTTTTAATTAGACCTTGAATGGATATTACGGCTAATGTAAATCCTAAAAAAGTAGAACCAGTATCACCCATAAATATTTTTGCAGGATTAAAGTTGTGTGGCAAGAAACCTAAACAAGATCCTGCTAATGCTGCAGTAAGTACGATAGCAACTGGAATTTGAACTGGTGTTAATAAAGATAACAACATCAAGCATAAAGCTGCAATAGATGAAACGCCTGCTGCTAAACCATCAAGACCATCAATTAAATTAACTGCGTTGGTTACTCCAATTACCCACAGCATTGTAAACGCTTTACTTAACATGCCAAGTTCAATATTATTGGTTTCAGAAAATGGCCAAGTTAAATGTTCGATAGTAGTTCCAGTATATACCACTATAAGGGCTGCCATTATTTGAAATAATAATTTTATCTTAGGATTTAGATTATAAATATCATCTAATAATCCTACACTTGTTATTAATATGCCACCTGCTAATAACCCACCAATCTGTAGGGTTAAAAAATTTTCAACAAAAGGTGCTATTAGTAAAACAGTAAAAACAAATCCAGCAACAATTGCAATACCACCTGCTAAAGGCATGGGTTTTTTATGCATCCCTCTATCAGTAGGATAAGCGATTGCTCCTAATTTATATGCAATTTTTTTACTTAAGGGTGTTGTTAATAATGATATTAAAAACGCGCTTCCAAATGCAAGTATATATATAAGATTAGGATTGATATCATTCATAAATTTCAACATATTATCGGCTCCTTTTATTTAAAACGTCTCAACTTTTATCTTCATTTTATCACTAAATTAATTTAAGAACCTATTACTAGTTTTATTAATTAGCTTTTCTTTTAACCAAGTACATTCTATATTTTTATGTAATAAATGTCAATGAGAATATGTATTGGTAACACAAATTTAATGTTCCTCCCATAATTTGTCTTTTTTGTAGGAGTTTCACAAATTATAATGCTAACGTATTCCCATAATATCAATCTTCTACAATAAAAAGTTACTATTGTCTTTCCAATAAATAATTTCTTTTAAAAAAAAGAATGGAATTCATTTCCATTCTTAATATTTTTTCTACTTATGTTTAATAACTTCTATATTAGCTTCTTTTAAAAGCTCCATGGATAATTCATCAGGATAATCACCTTTAAAAACTACTTTTTTAATACCTGCATTAATAATCAACTTAGAACATATAACACAAGGTTGAGCCGTTACATATATGGTACTATCATTTATTGATACACCGTGCATAGCTGCTTGTACTATTGCATTTTGTTCTGCATGGGATGCTCTACACAATTCGTGCCTTTGCCCTGATGGTATTTTTAATTGCTCTCTTAAACATCCCTTTTCTTCACAATGAGTACAACCTGATGGTGCACCATTATATCCTGAAGTGAGAATTCTCTTATCCTTAACAATTATGGCGCCAACTTTTCTTCTTAGACATGTGGATCTTTCTTTTATCATTTCTACTATTTCTAAGAAGTATTCATCCCAACTTGGTCTCATCTAATACCCCACTATTCTCGTACTATTTCGTACCGTATAACCTATCACCTGCATCACCTAATCCAGGTACAATATAACCATGTTCATTTAATCTTTCATCTAATGCAGCTATATATATATCTACATCTGGATGCTCCTCTTGCACTTTTTTTACACCCTCAGGAGCAGCAATTAGACACATTAAATGAATCTTAGTTACACCTTTATCTTTAATAAATTGTATAGCAGATGCTGCAGATCCCCCTGTTGCTAACATTGGATCAAGAACAAATATATCTCTTTCAATAGCATCAATTGGTAGTTTACAGTAATACTCAACAGGATTAAGGGTATCAGGGTCACGGTACAAACCAACATGACCAACTTTAGCTGCTGGTACTAAATTTAACATCCCGTCTACCATTCCTAGTCCAGCTCTAAGAATTGGTACAATTCCTAGTTTTTTTCCAGCAATTGCTTTTGCTGTTGTTTTAGCAACAGGTGTTTCTACTTCAATATCTTCTAAAGTTAGATTTCTTGTAGCTTCATAGCACATAAGCATGGATATTTCTTCTACTATTTCTCTAAATTCCTTTGAACCTGTTTCTTTATTTCTTAATATTGCAACCTTGTGTTGTATTAATGGATGATCCATAACAATAACATTTGACATAATTTTATCCTCCTTATGTAATTAAACATAATTTATTTTTTTATTCTTCTATTAGATTAATTCTTCTAATATGTCTTTCATCATTTGAAAAGTCAGTACTTAAAAAGATTTCTACTATTTTTAATGCAAGTCCAGGACCAACAATTCTTCCACCCATAACCAATACATTGGCGTCATTATGCAATCTCGTTGCTTCTGCACTAAAACAATCATGACATAAGGCAGCCCTTATCCCTTTATGCTTATTTGCTGCAATAGAAATGCCTATACCTGTACCACAAATTAAAATACCCTTATCACACTCATTGTTTTGAATAGATTTAGCAACTTTATTAGCAAAATCAGGATAATCACAAGAATCAGTAGTATAACACCCTAAATCTTTATATTCAATATTATTATCCTCTAAATATTTGATTATCTCATCTTTTAATTGAAAACCGCCATGGTCTGAACCTAGTGCTATCATTTTAATTCCTCCAATTCAAATTTTATAATGGCTCTACTTATAACAGCCTCTAACCGTCTATAACAACTTCTATATACTTCTAGTGATTCTCCATATGGGTCTTCTACATCACCAAATTCACCAATATATTCGCATAGGGTATAAATTTTATTTTCTAACACACCATACTTTTCCAATAACATGAGTTTATGAGTTTTAGTCATTGTCAAAATTAGGGTATTACCATCAACTTCATCTATATTAAATAATTTTGATATATGGTTTTCTAAAACCATGTTATTTTCTTCAATAACTTTTTTTGCTTTATCATTCATATTTGAAGGATAGTGGACTAAGATTCCTCTAGATATTATTTCAATATTTTTAGCAACCTTACTTTTTGCAATAGCTTCAGCTATTGGACTTCTGCAAGTATTACCAGTACAAACAAAAATTATTTTTCCCTTATTATTACTCAAAACTATCACCTTAATTCACTTTTATGATTTTGTATCCCGATGCTTTTAAAAGCCGATTCATTATTGCTTGTCCTAAATAATTTTCATTAAAACTTTCAGATAATATTATGTCTACACCTAATGCATCAAATTCTCTAAGTGTCTTGAAAAGATGTTTTGCAATTTCATTTTCATGGTTTCTATCTCCAATGACCTTTACAATGCCTGAGTTATAATACATTTTTGTTTGCTTAGTAGCAATTATGCCAACTTTTAATCCCTTTTTTTCATTATCTAATAAGAGTTCATTAATTTTACATACTACTTTATCCAATTCCCCATCAATAATATTAAGTGGCGCTTTAGGTGCATAATGTTTGTATTTCATACCTGGTGATCTTGGTGCCTCACTATGAGCAAACTCTTCTAAAAGAGCCTTATCAATTTCTATTTTACCTATAACATTTTCTATCATCTCTTTTGTAATATACCCTGGTCTAAGAATCAGAGGTATATCACTTGTAAAATCTATTACTGTTGATTCTAAACCTATATCAACCATTCCACCATCAATAATCATATCTATTTTACCTTCTAAATCCTCAATCACATGATTGGCATTTGTAGGGCTAGGTCTTCCTGATGTATTTGCACTTGGTGCTGCTATTGGTATTTTTGCTTCTTTGATTACTTCAATTGCTATGGGATGGGAAGGCATTCTTACTGCCACAGTATTTAAGCCCCCAGTGATATTATCAGGAATATTTTTAGACTTATTTAAGATTAATGTTAGAGGCCCTGGCCAAAAAGCTTCTATGACTTTTTTACCCTTTTCTGGAAGATATGCCACTAATTCATTCAAGCTTTCTACATTGGCAATATGGACAATAAGAGGGTTATCAGATGGTCGCCCTTTTGCCTTATAAATTTTGTTGGCAGCATCAACATCTAAAGCATTTGCTCCAAGACCATATACCGTTTCCGTAGGAAAAGCAACAAGTCCACCTTCTTTTAAAATGGCTGCTGCTTCTTTAATTTTATTATCATCAATATTATTCTTGTCTATTTTATATATCTTTGTTTTCATTTTTACTCTTTTCTAATCATAAAAATTTTTGTTTATATTATTATATCATCTTTTTTAAAATATAAAAGGAAAAATAGTTATAAATATATAAAAAAATATTAAAAGTGACAAATGATACAAAAAATAGCAGCTAAACAAACTAAGCATACAAAAGTATGCTTAGTTTATACACCTATTGACTTACTAAATATTGTTTAATTCCCATAGATATAGACCAGGCTAACTTATCTTGATATTCTTCTGTATTAAGACGCTCTGCTTCCTCCCAATTGGATAAAAAGCCACATTCCACAATTACTGCAGGACAAGGGGTTTGCTCTAAAATGAAGTATGAATCATTTGCCTTTGGCGTACGTTCCGTTTTTGGTTTGGCATATCTAATGATTTCATTTTGAATATACTCTGCTAGTTTTTTTCCCTCTTCTGAGTGAGAATAGTAAAATACTTGGGCTCCTTGGTACTGAGCTTGATTAAAACTATTTTGGTGTATGCTTACAACCACGTCTGCCCCACTTTCTCTTATAATCCTAGCTCTCTTATTTAGATCTGCCCTCTTCTTATTAGAATCAGATTCACTATATAAGCCCATATCTGTTTCTCTTGTTAATATGACTTCAATATCACTTTGCTCAAGATAAGTTCTAATTTTAAGTGATATTGCAAGATTTATTTCTTTTTCAAGAGCACCATTTACTCCCACTTTTCCTGGATCTCTACCGCCGTGACCTGGATCAATAACGACTATGTGTTTAGGGACAACTTTGGCACTTGCAAAAACCCACTGATTTATACACAAATTACCGATAAGTACAATTAATATTCCTATTAACGAAAAAATTATATAGTCAATTTTTTTCATTAGATATACCTCTATAAAGATTTATTTATATATTATATTGTGTTTGAATTGGTTTTTATGCAAAAATTTACAACCTCAATAAAACATATATAATAAAAAACAAACCCTTCTATTAGATTCTTCATCCAATATATTGGGTTCATTTTAAGGTAGTCATATCTAAGAAAATTTATTAAATCTGTTTGTTCCTAACACCAATAGAACACCACCCATAACCAATAAAATTATTATAGGCATTATGATAATATTTGGGGCATAGTTATAAATAGCCATTCTACTAATTGTCGTCACTGCCCATTTTTGAGGTGTCAAACTTGCTAAAAATAAAAGTATATTATTATCAATCATTTCCAACGGCCACATACAACCGCCAATCATTGCAGTACTGGTTAATACAATAGGCGTTAGTGCACTTAATTGTTGTATATTCTTAACCATACTTGACATAAATAGTCCAAGACTTGTTCCGCAAAAAACAAAAGCACTCATAACCAATAGAATTGCACCTATGTTATTACCCCAGTCAATACCAAATATATATGCGCCTCCTAATATCATTATAAGAACTTGAATAAATGAGAGGCTAAAAGTATATATTAAATTCCCAAAAAGAATAGATCGACTTTTTATTGGCGTAACCAATTGTCTATGATAGACATATATTCTCTTTTCTTCTACCATATCACCAATACCAAAAATCATCGTATACATAGAAAAGAAAATTGTAAAACCAATTAATGAGTGTTTCAACATAAAATCATTAGATGAAGACCCCTCTATAAAATAACTGTTGGTTTTATACGTAGGGGAATTCCAACCATCATTGTAATTTCTGCTAACAAATTCATCAATTTCTAATGCATTCACCCTCATATTTTGTACTTGAAAATACTCTTGAATAGAATTAGATAGATTAATTTGATTTACAAATTGATTCAGCTTATTATTCACAACTTGTAATAAATTACCGTACTCAGCTGATGTATTAATATTGACTATTGAAATGCTGTTATCACCCTTAATTAAAAAATCTTCTTCTATTATAACAGCTGCTATTCCTCCAAAATTTTGAACACCATCCATGGCATTATCATAAGTTGTTACCCTAAAGTCATATAAATCTGCAGCTTCTAAGTTATTAATAAATAACTTTGCATACTCCGTTTCATTTCTATCAACAAGAAATACTACTGGTCTATACTCACTTTTAAAAGCAGAACTAAAAGCGGCGATTAAACCAAATGCCATGACTGTTAAACCAATTATAATTGGAAGGCTTTCCTTGATTCTCTTTATTCTTAACCAAATAATAGAAAACATTAATCTGCCTCCTTTCCAGTTATTATTACTAATGTTGCTGCTATTATAAAAACTACTATCATAGCAATTATTATCAGAATGTGATTTAACAATGCTTCTAACGTACTACCCATCATAATATTAGAGTACATTTTAAGACCAACACCATTTATAGAAAAATCACTTAGCCTTTGCAAAAATTCTGGCAAAAGATATATGGGTGTAAAACTTCCACCAATGACTGCTAAAAAAAACACAATACCATTTTCAAATAAGTTAGCCACCTTAAAACTATTGGTTTTAATAGAAATAGCAGAAATTAAAACACCTATACTACCAATACCCAGTGTAATTAAAAGTGTTACTAAAAAAACCAACCCTATATTTCCCCAGTTTACTTTTAAAACAAAAGAAGAATATACTATCATCATCATACTTTGTAAAAAAGCGATTATAAATGTTGTGAAGAAGGCTCCAAAATACAATTTCTTTTTTGTAATACCAGCTACTTTTAACCTATGGTAAGTGAATTCGTGTTTCTCTTGAAGCATTGCTCTACCACCATATCCAGCACTATAAAGAATAAACATTGTCATTATAGCCATTGAATAATAGGCAAAACTATCTATTTGTTTTTTTCCTTCAACAGTTCTTTCTATTAATCTAATCTCTTCATTATTTATATTTCCATTTATAAATTCAGCATAGTACTCTTCGAAGGCACGCTCCATATCAAAATGAATACTTAAAACACCAATAACCGTGTCCTTGTTAATACTAAAAGTGTTAAGCATATTGTTATACCCTTCTATCATACTTTCCACGATGGTTCCACTAAACTGTGCATCTGAAGTTTTTATTACATCAATATTTACTTTGTTTTTATATACCCCACAAAGATTTACATATGTGTCATAAATATATCTCTTGGGCAGGACTACTATTGCACTGATTTCATTTCTATTTAATTGTTGGATTGCTTCCTCTTTATTTAAAACAATGTATTGAACGTATTCTTTTACATTTTCATTTCCTAAAAAGTCTTGAAAAAAAAGTTTCTCTGGATTAATCTCTTCTATATCCCTAAAAAACTCTCCTAGTTCTACTTCATCAGTAATATATGATGCCATATGGTTTTCAAACATTCTATTTTCTAATTCTAAGTCATACTCTTTTACTACACCAATAGTAATGATACGAATACCACTATCTCCTGCTTCAAAATTCCCCCTAAGAGCAAAACTAAGAATAGTTGTAAGGACTATAGGCATTAAAAGAATTAGAGCCAAGCTTTTTCTATCATAAATGATATTTTTTACATCCTTTATAATTAAATCTATCAACCTCAATCTCAACACTCTCCTTAATCCCTTAATGCTCTCCCAGTCAAATGCAAGAACACAGCCTCTAAATTAGGTTCTTTTACATCAATGGAAAGAATATTAGATGGTGTATTGGTAAAACAATCTATAATTCCTTTTAATGCTTCATTATGTTTTTTAACCGTTAAAAGAATAGCATCTTCTTCACTTTCAACTTTATCCACATAGGCAGTGTTTTTTAAACAACTTATCACCTCTTCTGTAACTTTATCCACTTTTATCGTAACTTGTTTTTTATCATTAATCATATCTACTAGCTGCTCTTTAGTCCCTTCTGCAATAACCTTACCATTATCCATAACACAAATGCGATTACACAGATACTCTACCTCTTCCATATAATGACTGGTGTAAATAACAGTCATACCTTTCTTATTAAGCTCAATAACTGTATCTAAAATATGCTTACGTGATTGTGGATCAATCCCAACTGTTGGCTCATCCATTATTACCAGCTTTGGATTATGAAGCAGGGCAACCCCTATATTAAGACGTCTTTTCATTCCACCAGAATACTTATCCACTTTATCTTTTAATCTTTTATCAATCCCAATAATATCTGAAACTTCTTTAATTTTTTCTTTTAGCTCTTTACCTCTTAAACCATAAGTTCTTCCCCAAAACTGAAGATTCTCCATACCAGACAAAGTAGGATAAAGGGCTATTTCTTGAGGAATATATCCCAACTCTTTCTTTATCAATTTAGGTGTCTTAACAATACTCCCATCCCTATAGAAAATATCTCCTGAATCAGGCACTAGCAATGTAGAAATCATAGAAATGGTAGTAGACTTCCCTGCCCCATTAGGCCCTAAAAGCCCCAAAATCTCCCCTTCCTCAACTCGAAAAGAAATCCCATCCACAGCCTTTATATCCTTAAAACGCTTACTAATATTATCAACTCTTAACAAAGCCATAACATACCTCCAAAAAAGTAAATTTAGTTTATACTCAACATAAAAACTTGCCTTAATTTTAAAAACAATCTTGCATACGAAACCAGACAGCTAGATTAAGCCTTGGGGCTAGTATGAGAATATATATACAAATAAAAGTGTTTGACCGAAGGGACAAAAACTAATTTACTCCCAAAAAATCCACTGCCCCATAAAATCTCCTTGAATAAATTCCAAACCAACAAACTCATCCATACTCTTAATATTTAACGCACCAAAATCAGGAAACACTAACTCTTGAGACTTATTATACTCAATCAACTCTTCCTCAAAGACTAGCTTAATGCCACTTATTTGCCTACTTTGGGAATCCTTAAATGCAATATCTATCTCATAACTTTGATAAATTGGATACCCATCATAATCAATATAAACCTCCCCTTTAAACCCTTTTAACTGTATTCTATTAATAAAATCTCTCATTTCAACAATACTAAAATTAAAATTCCTATCTTCTAATAGCTTATTCTGTAATGCAAACCTTACCAACTCCTCAACAATCACTTCTAAAACTTCGTCAAAAAGTATCTTTAATTGTTCTTCAGATACATTAACCATATAACGAGACGCTTTAACATTGCCTTGATTTGTTGATAATATGGTATTCTCTCCAATCACCACATCCTCATCTTTCAAAACATTTACCCATATATTCCTTATCTTAGATAATGCATCTGATTCCATATCTATAACAACCACATTTTTATTATCATCCTCTTCTATCTTTACAACATAGTTAAACATAGGTATTTCCATATACATATCTTCATCTATCATATAAAAATTGGATTCCATCCCCATTCCACCAAAATAAATATAATTCTTAGCAATAGCTTGGTCTCCATTGTATGTTAAATCCAACTCCATATCCATTCTGTCAAATATCATTAGTTCTTGAACTTCCTCTTCACTTAAATTCTCTGTGTTAAACTGTAGATCAATATAAACATTAATCTTCTCACGGCCCTCATTAATTGTTCCATATCTATCCATGGCATTCTGATAAGTTTCATACCCTTTAGAATTACATCCCGTAAGAACTACCAGTATAATTAACACACTTAACAATACTTTCTTCACACTCAACACCTTCTCTCTTTGTTATACTCTTATTCTATTCTCTATATGACTTTATTACATCTAGCCTAAGTCATCACTTATATATGACAAAAGTCATATGTTCTTAGGATTAAAATGAATTAATATTTCGAACAGCAAAAATAGCAAGTTGAGTACGATCTCGCAAATCCAGTTTTACCAGTATATTGGTAATATGATTCTTAACAGTCCCTTCCGTTATAAATAAAGCTTCTGCTATTTCTTTATTGTTTTTACCCTCTGATAATAACTTACAAATACCCTTTTCCCGCTCTGTAAGACTACCAATTCTACTATCAGGTTTATCTATCTTCTTACCCTCTGCCAACTCCAAAAACTGTTCCACAACCTTAGTGGCCACATTGGCTTGAAAAAAAGCCTGCCCGTTATGAACCGTCCTAATGGCACAAGCAATCTCCTTTGGGGAAGAATCCTTTAAAACATAACCTGACGCCCCATACTTTAAAGAATTAAATATGTATTCATCATCATTAAAAGTCGTCAATATAAGCACCTTAATATCCTTATGGCACGCTTTAATCGACTTAGTAGCCTCCACACCATTCATAACAGGCATACGAATATCCATCAAAACCACATCAACAGAATGATTCTTACAACGATTAACCCCTTCCTCTCCATTAGAGGCAGTACACACCACTTCAATATCCTCTTCATTCCCAAGCAACAAAGCCAACCCATCCCTCAAAATATCCTGATCATCAACAATCATAACTCGAATCACAAAAACCCCTCCTGCTCTAATTTAAATAACAAACTCCCATCCTAAGCAAAGCGCAAGGATGCCCTAGAAAATTAAGGTTCTAAACTCAACCTATGTCTTACTGCATAAAGTTTGACTACTTTCATAACAACGGAACGAGTATGTGAATGTATTTCTGCAAAAGGTGACTTTTAAAGATTTCAAAAGAAAATCTTAGTTCATAGCAATTTAACAAGCCGTAAAAAGCCTTAGATGTTTGACCGAAGGGAGTTTCTAAGGCTTAGGCATGTTGAATTTCTATGAACTTAGAATTTCTTGAAATATTTAATGGAACCTATTGTATAAGTACATTCACATACGAAAATTACCACGAAAATAAAATAACACCAATCCAATCTAAACAGGAATAGAAACCTTAATCTTAAACCCATCTACTCCACTTCTAAAAACAACCTCACCACCAACACTAAAAACTCTCTCTTTCATCCCCATTAACCCATTCCCAAGTATAAGATTTTCACATCCCCCTCCATTATCCTCAACATAAAGAAACAAACACGCCTCACTAAAAGTAATCTTCACATCAACGCCACTAGCTTTCCCATGCCTAACACAATTGGTCAACCCTTCTTGAATCACTCTATACAACACCACATAAACCTCAGGACTTAAAGCCCTTTCCTTACCAAGAACACCAAAATTAATACCAACTTCTGTTTGTTCCATAAAATTATCAATAAGATTTCTAATAGAATCCAATCCCATAACTTCTTCCTTTTCTTTTAATGTATCAACAGCCATTCTAACTTGTTTTAGACTATCTCTAGCCCCTTCTTTTGTTTTTATAATTAATCCCTTAGCCTTTTCTATATCTTTTTCAATAAAATTCTCTGCAAGCTCTAATTGCATAATAATCCCTGTCATACTATGGCCTAATGTATCATGTAGGTCCCTTGCAATTCTATTTCTCTCCTTAACAACAGTAAGATCTTTTATTTCATCGGAATAAGCTCTAAGCCTCTCATGAGCCATTAATAGTTCACTATATAACTTTTCTGCTTTCTGCTTTTCTTCTACATAATACTTTGCAAAAGCAGTGGTAACAATAATCAACCCATTTATTAGAAAAAAGAAGACAGCTTCAATTAAATTTCTATAATTAAAATCTATAGATAACAAATGTATGTATTTTGTCATAGAAAGGAAAAGTGCAATAATATTTATAATGGAACTCTTTTTCAAAGATAAGAAATAAGCTCCTTCTAATATTATAAAAACATAAAAGAAATGAAAAAAATAATTTACTACGAACTTAGATTGTAACTCCAATGCAATAACTATTCCTAAACTAACCATTAAAAGAAATATATATAATTTATGCCTCTTAAAAATAAAAACCCTTAATAACAAGGCACACAAATGGAAGACAAATAATCCTACTAGAATTCTATGCCTTTCAACACTTGCATTTTCTAAGTTAAGTGCAAAATAAAACAAAACAATATTAAATATTACTAGAAATACAAAGAATACATTAATTCTTTTACTCATAAGATCTGACCCCTTGGAATATTTCTTATACCTATAATATCATTTTGGTTTTTTATATTCAATTATGAATTGTTTTACTTCTTAAATTGTTTAAGTAATCCTCTATAAAAACTTTTTTTATAAGGTAAATACTCTTTAAACATTTCATCTAAACTGGCCTTTACCACTTCTGTTAATTCAAAGGGATTAGGATTATATCCACTCTTATAACAAGTAAGTTTCCCCATTCCTTTTATAATTTCTTTATACAGTTTATAATCTATAAAATTAAATATATAATTAATTGACTCTTCATCTTTTAGATGAAATAAAACTTTTTCTAAATGATTTGTTTCCCATGCCTTTCCTCCTGAAACAATAAGCTTAATATCAGTAAAAAACAAATCATTGATTTTAGATATATTAAAGCTACCCAAGTCTAAAACAATAAACTTATATTCTAGAGTAGCTAACCTACTAAACTTGAATTCTAATTCATAAGGCATAAAATCTATTTTTTGTACTTGAAAGGTATTATACTCTTTTATTTTGCTTGAGTGACTGGACTGAAATAGCAAAAAATCTTCTGACTCATGATGTTCTTTTATAAGAACTTTAAAGCCTTTTTTAGAAAGATATGTCCCTATTGTAATAGCCATATGGGTAGCACCTACCCTTTGTTGTGTTCCCATCACACCAATAATAATCGGTCTTGTTGTCTGAATACTATGTGTTTTTTCCCTTTTATAAATCCTTAAAAATTCTTTCTTTAATTTTTTTATATCTTGATATCTTTCTTGAGGGACAGCTCTAGTACATTTATGTATTATGCCAATTAATTCCTTTGAAAAACCATGGATACTAGGTAAATCATCTTTTACATACTTTCCATGTATTCCAGTAACTAAGTAAAAAAGGGTCATCCCTAAACTGTAAATATCCGATCGTTCATCCACATCTTCCACTCTATATTGCTCTGGTGAGGCATATCCCTTTGTCCCTAAAGAAACACTCTCTTTTCTTAACTCCGTTTGGGCAATGCCAAAATCAATCAGTTTAAGTTTATTATCTTTTGTAACTAATATATTCTCTGGTTTTAGGTCTTTGTAAATAATAGGGTATGGTTTATGAGAATGCAAATACTCTAACACCTCACACAACTGTATTACAAAATCAAGAATTAACTCTTCTTTCATATCAGCATTTTGTTCTCTAAAAGTATTTAACTGTTCTCCATCAATAAATTCTTCAATGATGTAAAAAGATTTTCCATCTTCTTCAATATCAACTACCTTAGGAATGGCAGGATGATTTAACTCTTTTAGTATATGTGGTTCTGTTAGTAACCCAAATCTCTCCCCGTTAGCTTTATTAATGACTTTTACAGCCCAAAAGTTACCAAGGTTTATGTTTCTAACTAAAAAAACTTCTGACATTCCACCTTGTCCTATTTTTCTGACTACTTCATACTTGTTAAATAGCAAATTATCCATCTACAAATCCCCCTAATACAAAAAACCCCTAAAAGGGGTTTTTATTACTACATACATATTCAGTTAATAAATATACTTTTCACCCTTTTGTCTTTATTGTAAATAATATTTTATATTATTTCAACATATTATGACAAAAGTTTACCCTTTTTTATGCCAAGAAAACTCTCCTCTATAATTTGAACCATTGTAATGTGGGTATTTCTCTTTATCACAAATCTTTTCTTGTGATATTTCATTATCTTGTGTATAAATATACATTTTTTCCTTATCCCACAATACGATTTCTTCTCTACAGTCTCCTGTCAGATCAATAACTTCAGCACATAAATCTGGATGTCCATCATCAGGGAAAGTCACAACTCTTCTACCATACCCGTCAATCATACCACCCTTTTCTACATTCCCATTAAGCAATATGAGATCTTGACCATCACCGGTCCAATTCACTGGAGTAATCATATTACCATCTGTCCCAGGCTCAAAGGAATATAGTCTTTCACCTTTTCCATTATAAATCATTACAATGCCTTGGCTTCCCCAATAAGTGGTTATTGCGATTTCATAACCTTTTTCTTCTGGTCTGAAATTACCAGCACTGATTCTTTGGGCGTGGCCTATAAGCTCTTTTAATAATATTTTTCCTTCTAAATCACATAAAATAAATCCTTCATCCCCAGACACCATTCCTATAATATCTTCGTCTTTAGTTGGATCCAATGGACCTATAAGAATTTCATCTGTATGATCTGTTTCAACAGGTAAAGTCCAGATTTTTTTACCATTAGAGTCTACTAAGTTATAGCCAACGACCATTTCTTCTTTTCCATCCCCATTAATGTCTTTTGTAAAAGGGAAATGCCCAGTAATCCCATCATGGTATTTCCACAAGAATTGCAATTGATTGTCATATGCCCATAATCTATTATAACGGTCTTTTATAAGGATATCTGTTGGCTTTTCTTTACCTGTAAAATTACATATTCTAATACAATCTACATTCACATGATCAAATGCGTATTGATCAAAAGGTACCCCTGAATATAAAGTTTCCATTGGGTCATCGGATATTGGTGTATCAATAGACATTTTTACTTTTCCTGTGCTACCTTCTAAAATCATTAATTTAAAATCTATTGATACAATGACTTCATTTTTACCATCCATATCAATATCCGCTATTTGAAAAGGTAAATCAGCAGAAATATAACCATGCTCTGGATTAGGTTCTCCTATTTGCCAAATGATATTGCCCTCTAAATCAAAAGCAGTTAAACAACTAATATGACCATATCGGTCTTTAAAAACTCTTTTTTGACATTGTGCAATAATAACATCACATTGCCCGTCACCAGTTAAATCACCAAATCGTATGTTTCTTCCTGCACCAAAGTCTTTTAAATCAATGGTTTTCCATAGTTTTGGCTGTGGGTATTTTTTTCTTTCTTCTTCTAATGCTAATGCTTCTTGGTTTTTCTTTTGTAAAAGCTTTTCATAGCTTTCTTTTGTACAAGATACAGATAAATTTGAAAACTGAGTAGGTCCTTTAGCAAATATTGCTACCTTACCTGTAGCATACGTATTGTCATTAAATTCTAATACAAGCTTGTCATCAATGTACACAGAAAAATTATTATCTTTTCCAATCACTTTAACTGAATATTTTTTGTCTTTTTGTAACACAAATGACTCAGATACTAGTTCCACATAGTCTTCGTGATTTCTCATTATAGCTTTTATTTTGCCTTCTTCAAAACACACACCATAAAAACATCTACTATTTTGATAACGAAAAGCCAATCCACTTTGTATATTTGAATTCAACATTTTTATATCTGCTTCTAATATATAATCATCCCAAGACTCATTTCCTGTGACCAACATATTCCATGCCCATGGTCTTACCAATTCCATTACCTGAGATTCCATTGCCTTCTGATTACCATCTTTAACAATTAACCACATAGGTCCTTTTAACCCATAATCTGCTAAATTACTGTACCAATTCCCTCTATATCCTTTTGGAGGATAGTAATGATATTCACCCATAGCAGAATGATCTGGATCATAAGGAAAATCCCCTATTTTAAAATCTGAAAAATCTTCTTTTTGTAATACAATATAATCCACCATAATCGATCCTTTCAAAATGTAGTATCGTAAAACCTTTAATACTAAAGCATTAATCTTCTAGTGCAAAATATGTTGAAAACATTGCTATAATTACAATATATGGTATTATTATAATACTATAAGTTTAATAAGTCAAAGTGTTTTACCTTCTTTCATCGATTGAAAGTTCCTCTATTCTACGCTTTTCATATGCTCTGTGTCGCTCAATTTGAAAGTATCGATTGTCATGCTGTGTTACTAATCCTTTTGCCTTATAAAACATTTTTCCGCTCCTTGCTTATCTCTTCTCTATAACCAACTCATCTAAGCTTAAAACATCGCTAGAATGAAGCCATCTTTGTGTATCCCGGGAAATATACTCTATGAGCCCTTTTTGATTTTGAGAAATAATAACACCTTGATAAAGTAATTTATCATTCTCAGTAACTATTATTTCATACTTTGGATTATAATAAGATCTGCTATCTATAAATTGATAGTAATCTGTACGGAAAGTATATAATTTATCTTCTATAAAAAAGAATTTAAATTCTGTTGTTGTTGAATAATCAGATGTTGTTACTGTCGAGACGTTTTTTGTTGTAATTTCTGTATCTTCCAAAGAAAAAACAATCACTTTTATTTCGTGCCACTCAATATTGACTATTAAATATACCACATTCTCTTTAACAACTATTTCATAGCTACTACTCTCCAAGTCTATCTTTCCAATTTCCTCAATCGTTAGTAGTTTTCCTTCTAAATCATAGCTTTTTACTGTTAATATGCCATCTATAGATATAATTAATATTAATATATCATCTATGGAAGTGATACCATAGACCTGTATATCCCCATCCCCTAACTCAAGAGTTGTTAATCTTGATACATCTAAAGTCTTTTCTTCTTCATCCAATCCTAGAATTTTAAATATACCATTTTTTCCTGTATAGCCTAGGGATGACGTTATAGTAAAGTAGATATCATCCTCAACAAATGTATAAAAAGGGATTGCATTCCCTCCATTTAAATTTTGATAATCTATATGATAAGACTTAAATTCATCAGGGTCTGATTCAATATATCTACGAACACCTTTTACAACAACCTCTGTAGTATAGGTATAACCAATGCCTTTGTCCGTATATAATTCTACACTTAAATCAGTAAAATATTCTCTTCCCACTTTAACCCTTTGCTCTTGCATTACCAGTTGCCGTAAATCTACTAAATATTCATTTCTACCAAGTTTTAGCCTCTCTGTTATCTCTCTTCCCTTTTGCCATTTTTTATTTAAATGATGATCATATAAGGTGTATTCATAGCGCACTGTATTTCCTTCTAATTCAAATGCTTTACCTACGTATTTATCTTGGATAAGTCCTTTTATAACGACATTCTCTAATACACTAGAATCCCCTTGTATATCCTCTATATATAAAGTCCCTTCTTGAGCTAACATATATATTCCTTTTACAGATGATGTAATCATTATTAGTGTAACAATTATCGTGATTAAGCCCTTATGTTTCATATCCTTTATACACCTCCTAGCCTCTTAATTCTATCCTCATATCTTGAATATTTCTAAAATCATATCTTTCAAAATACCTTTCAATAGAGTAATATGCATTGAGACTTTTTAATTTGTCTCCTCTATAATCCTCTTTAGACCCTATAAAATCTTCTCCTATATCCGTTACCAATTCACCATGATATAATAAATTTTCCTCTTCATAAACGAAAAGATGGTATTTAAAATCAAACGCATTCTCTTTAAGCCTAAACATATTTCCAAATACAAATAATTTGTTTTCTATATAAAAAACTCGATCCATATCAATCATGTTATACTTTAAATCCAATGTATCTATTTTAGAAACATTTATAATTTGAATAGCCTCTTTTACTTCAACAGTAACAATTACTCTCTCTTGACTAGGTGGGTAAAAGTACCCTGTATCATAATTTCTTAACTCATAGAAATTTTCTTGTTGGTATTCAAAACTCAAATGGATGTAATCATTTTCTTCAATTATTACCACTTCTCTATTAGGATATCTTAATTCTAATTCCAAAGCGTCCTCACTAACAACATCCATTGTTTCAGGATTATATGCTGTTACCATTAAACGATTCCCTACTTGGGTAATTAATAGTAGCAAATCATTTTTAGATGTTATGCCAACAACCCCTAATTGATTATTGGTTTCATCTAAATCTATGGGACTGATTTTTTCTATCTTTCCTTTTACTGTTAAACTGGCATAATAAGAGTCCACAACTTTATAAATGCCATTCTCCCCTCTAAAACCAGGAGAAGTATTAACGGTAAAATAGATTGCTTCATTTAGTATTGTATAATTATTATTGTTATCTATTTTTAAGTAAGTATTTTCATCCCTTATACCATTAATGATGCCTGTATTATGTTCTGTAAAGCTTGGAAAACTGCCATAAGCACTTACATATACAAAGGCATTATTGCCACCAAGTTGTCTTGCCATAAGATTTGATAAATGTATATTTTCTGATACTTTCACCATACCCGAAAGAGATTCTTTGACATCCTCTTTCTTATTGATTACATGGTGGTCATAGAATTTAATCCTTTGATTGACTTGACTATTTTCTATTGTAAAATACTGACCATGGTATTTGTCTTCTATGGCACCTGATATAATAATATTGTCTAAAACACTTGGATTAACACTTATGTCTCTTATGTATAAAGTCGCTTCTTCAGCAAGAGTACATAACCCTACTACCGTTAAAATCATTACGATAAGTGCTATGGTTATTGTAATTTTTCCCCTATGCTTTCTAATTCCCATAAAGTTATCCCCCTACTTTTATTGTTTTGAAACTAACTACTTATCTATTTCTATAATCAACTCATCTAAACTTAAAGAACTACCATTGTACTCATTGGTAATCATTCTAATATCATACTTTAATCTAAAATTTAAGACGCTATATGGCGTAATGTAACCCTCATACAATAACTCTCCGTATTGGGTTACTATAATTTTATACTTGGGGATGGCATAATTTTTGTCTTCTATGGATTGGGCAATTGCTGCATTTTCAAAGATATACAGTTTATCCTTAATATAAAAAGCTATAATATTCCTAGATCCTAATTCTCTTTGAATTGTTGAGAGATTTATCTTCTCAATGCCTTTATCGTCTACTAGAAAAGTAAAAATTTCAACCTCACTCCCCATGTTAAACATTAAGTGAATATGATTATTCTCAGAATATATTTTAGAGACGCTACCTCTACTATCTAATTCTACAATTTTTTTAGAATAAAGGATTCCCCCCTCTAAACTATAGGTATTTAATATTAGTATCCCGTCTTTAGAAAAAACTAAAACAAGTTTATCATTCGTTGATGCAATGCCATAGACCTTTATACCACCACTGTCCAAACTTAAAGTGGACAGTCTTGATACATTAAGGTTCCCTGTATGATCAATTCCCTCTATTTTGAATATGCCATTGCTTCCTGCGTATTCAAGTGAGGATGGTATAGTAAAATATATCTCATTATTAACTAACGTATAAAAAGGATTGGTTCTATTTAAGCTGCTAACTGCACTTTCATAGTGATATTGACCCTCATCCGTTTCTACTAATCGAGGTTTTGCACTAACCTCCGAGGTATAGGTGTATGTTCCCTTATTGGTATATACCTGAAAATCTACCCAATTTAGATAATCCTCCTCTACCCTATACCGATCAAAGGATATCGGTAGTATTATATTCTCCAAATAAATATTTCTACCAAGTGCTACCCTTTCTGTTGTATCCCTTCCATTATGCCATCTTTTGTTTAAATAATGATCATATGAAATATGTTCATTTGAACTTGTATTGCCCCTTAATTCAAATGTCTTACCTACATATTTATCTTGAATAAGCCCTTTTATAACAACATCCTCTAACACACTGGCATCTCCTTGTATATCTTCTATATACAAAGTGCCTTCTTGTGCCAATATATATATTCCTTTTACAGATGCTGTTATAATGATTATAGCTATAATGAGTGTCACTAAACCTTTATGTTTTATAACCAATACCCCCTAAATCTCACTGTTTGGTGTAACGACTATATTATCTATATATAGATAATCATAGTTTCTGAAATCTTTTTCAACAACCTGCCGCGTTGGTACATGTTCTTTAGTGACTTCTGTAACCAATTCCCCTACATATACCAATGCGTTGTTTTCATATACATAGATATAATAAGCATAGTCATCGGATCTCCACATTTTTGAACCCATATCTGCAAAAACATATAACCTATTCCCTATGTAATAAAATGCATCTACTCTTAATAATTTATAGTCCTCATAAACCAAATCAAGATATGTTATATTCTTTATATTAATCCCGTTCTTTACATCAAATACAATTACTGGGCTTTGTGACCTAACCGTACTTTCAAAATCCATAATGATGTCTTCTTCCTTAGTAATGATATTCAAGTCAAAGAATCTGAAATATTCTATATTTGTTTCAATGGTTTTTGATTCAATGAGTAATCCTGATTCTTCATAAAGGCTAATGGTTAAGTCATCATTTATACTTGTAATTAAGATGAGCTTATCATCTACAGAAGTTATCCCCCAAACATTAAACTGATCCTCTAACTCATTTAAATTAAAAGTAACAATTCTCTTAATAGTTTCTTCGTGTATGTTATTTTCTTGATCAGGAAGGTTTTCTACTTTAAAAATACCATTTTTACCTCTATACTCAGAAATTGTGGGCACTGTAAAAAATATCTTTTCATTAACAATGACGTATTCATTTCCCTTACGTAATGATGGACGACTTACGGATTTCCCTTGTCTGGTTTTTCTAACAGATCCTTCAACACCAACTAAGCCTGTATCGTAACCAATAGAGCCAAATGTCCCTCTTAAATTTGCTTCAACATCTAAAATATCGCTATCTCCTGGACTTACCCTGAATTCAAAGTAATGCAATTCATCTTTATCATCTATTTTAATAGGTTCCCTATAATTTCTTCTTTCCCATGTGTTGTTTAGATAATGATCGAAGGCTTCCCTTTTTTGCCTTACTTTTCCTTCTTCTATTGTAAAAAATTGCCCTTGGTATTTATCTTGTACCATCCCAGTAATAGTGACATCTTTTAAAACACTTGGATCACCTTTAATATCTTTTATATATATAGTCTCCTCTGCTAAAGAGTGTAACTGCGTTACCGCTAAAGCCATTGCTATAAATATTATGATTATCGTAACTATCCCCCAACGCCTTCTCTTTCCCATAAAGTTATCCCCCTTCCGCCTTCCTTTATCAACATTATTATATAAATGTTGTTTTTCTTAACACTCTAATACTATCCCATATATAATATCCTGTGATGAGTAATAAAAAGGTACTGGACAGGTATAAGTTGTGATAAGACATAGGGAGTTGGATTCTATACCTTAAGACGATAATGATTATAATCAATTGAACAATTACCACAGCGAATTTTTGTGTTTTATAAACACCTCTTGTATTGATGAGTATATAATACATTGCAAATACAATTGACATTAATATTGCAAAGGAAGATAACAAACTTTGAAAACTTAATGGGAATACCAATCTATAGAAGTCTGACCTTACAAAGGACAAGAATAATCCATTGCTGGCTTTTAGATTAATAACATCAACAACTCTACTCCCTTCATAAATTCGCTCTGGGAATGTTGGTGCAAATAAAGCATACCCTAAAATACCAATAATAACCTGGGTTGCAATTAAGGACAAAAAGCCAGTAAGCCATGCAGATATTTTGGCTATGAAAATATTCTTTCTATCTTGTGGCAAAGCCATTAATGTGTATATACTTTTGCTTTCATTAAAATTACTAATAAAACTTAAAATACATATATAACACATAAATGCAAAAGAAATGATTGCTATCATCACTGCCCCTGATCCCATAAATAATTCTTCAAATGGCACATAGTTATGTCGACCTCTTTTACTATAGCCAATGAAAAAAAGTTGGAGCCCCGTGGAAAATACGCACAACAATAGTACATACTTATAAATATAATTAAATTCATGTTCAAACAAATAATATAATTTTTTCATCTCATTCACCCCTGTATAATTTATCAAATTACTTCTTTAATAACACCGTTTTATTGATTTTCGAATACTCTTTTATAACGATTCTCATCATATCCTAATATCTCCATCATTTTTTCTGGCAGACTCTTTCCTTCCTCTCGTATATCATCTAAATAAAAATCTGCTTTTATGGTGCCATCTCTTAAAACAACAGCCCTATCAATAAAATTCTCTATTTCACTTAATTGATGTGTTGATATAAGAATGGTTTCTTCTTCTTTTAAACTTGATACCATTAGCTTTAAAAAGTCCTTTCTAGTAAACATATCTTTTCCTAAAAAAGGTTCGTCCATCAGTATGTAATCTGCCATTTTTGCAAATCCTGCTGCTATTTCAACTTTTGATTTTTCACCTTTTGAAAAAGTTTTGATTTTTTTAAGTTTAGATAATGCAAAATAATCTGTAAGTTTTCTATACCTCTCATGATCAAACTTAGGATAAAATACCGATAAAAATTCCCCATATTCTCCAATTGTCATATTAGGGAAATAACTGCCCTCCTCAGTAATAAATGCCATTCTTTCATATAACTCTGATGGTTTTTTTTCTTCAATGCTTACCTCTCCAAAGGTTACTTCTGTCAGACCCATCATAACTTTT
The DNA here is from genome assembly GCF_004342165.1 of Natranaerovirga pectinivora. Lineage (NCBI taxonomy): Bacteria > Bacillati > Bacillota > Clostridia > Lachnospirales > Natranaerovirgaceae > Natranaerovirga > Natranaerovirga pectinivora. The sequence goes on from NZ_SMAL01000009.1 coordinate 90,803, forward strand.
AACATGGTGCTTTTTCCTGAACCATTTTCCCCTAGGATCCCAACAACTTCTCCTTTTTTAATCTGCATATCTACTTCATATAATCCAATAGTTCTTTCATAATACTTTTTTACTTTTTTAAACTCTATCATCTTTTATCTCACCCTTCATTTTTATTTCAACTTAATTTTCCTTTATCAACCTTAATTGCTTTTTGTTACAACGATTTTATCAATTTCTCTATACTCATAGCCGCTATATCTCCTGTTCCCCCTCGTATATAACGCCTCCCTTTTGAGTCTATCCACTGTAAAGTCTTCTTCTATATCCGTTACTAACTCTCCCTGATATAACAAAGCATCGTCTTTATATACTAAGATGTTATATTGAAAATAATTACTATCCCCATATCTATAGTCCATTTTTATAAACACAAATAATTTATCTTCTAAATAATAAATATTATCTAGTTCATCTGTATAACCAATTAAATTATTATAATCTATTCTAGGCTCTGATAGATTTTTTAACTCAACACCACCATCTCTCATATCAAAAGTAATAATTGTTCTTTCATTCCTTCCAAACATTAATTCTAAATGGAGATAATCATCTTGTTCATGTAGTATTAACGAATGAAGCATTATGACACCATTATGATACCTTTTCCAATCTATTTCTGCAGAGGCTTTATTAATTATTTCTGCCGTTATGGGATCATACGTTGTAACCGTTAAAATATTTTCCATTAAAGTAAATAGGTATAGTGTATTGTTCATAGAAGTAATCCCTAAAATACTCATTTTATTATTCGCTTCATCCAAATCCAGTGTAACGATTCTGTTAATGCTAGTTGGTCTAAGCTTATTATTCGCATCTCTATAAAAAGGGCCTTCTGCTTTAAAAATTCCATTAACACCTTTGTAACCTATTGGTGTGTTAAATGTAAAATACATGACATCATCTATTACCGTAAAATTATTCCCATCAAACATACCGTAAGGATATTCTCTTCCCTCTACTACTCCTTGCTCAATCCCTGAGCGATACCTTCTTGTTGTTCCAAAAGGCATTGTTAATTCAAAGGATACTACATTACCTCTTACGTTAGTCCATACTTTATAAGTTTCGGACACACTTTGTTCTTTCCATTGTTTATAATGGGTAAACGCTCTAATTTTCTTATTGATTTTATTATTTTTTATTGTAAACTCTTGAACATGGTATCTATCATGTATTATGCCTTTTATAGTCACATCCTCTAAAACACTAATATCCCCTTGTATATCTTTGAAATACAAAGTTGATCCTTCTGATAAACTATGAACCCTTGCCACCAAGAATCCTATAAACATTATTGTAAATATTAATCCAATTGATCCTTTATACTTCAAACAATCACCTCATTCATCTTCTAGGCCTTACGACTATTTCTTTTATATTTCTATATTGGTATTTCCTTTGATTATTGGTATAATCTATAGTTGGTACGCCTCTTAATCTATCTGCAATCATATCCTCTTCTATATCTGTTATGAATGCTCCTTGATACAAAAGAACATCATTATCAAATACAAATATACTGTATTGATCAAACATACTAAACTCTGAAAAATACTCTTCTGAATACATCTTTGCAAATATAAAACATTTATCTTGAACATAATAAATAAATCGTGTTTCTCCTGTACATAAATCCATATAATGATCCTTGAAATGTGTATTGTTTTTTATGGTTATATCATCCTTCAACTCTATTGTTATATATACTCTATCTACCTTGTTCCTTAACTCAGTAAAAAACTCTAAATGCATTAGGTTTTCTTGTACAAAAATATTTAACTGGTGGTTATTATGGGTATTAACTATAAAAGTTTCTTCTACTACCACCTCACCCGTTTCAGGTTCATATGCAGTTATAGTAAAGGCATCATCAATACTTGTTATTAATACTAATTTGTTCTCAACATTGGTTATGCCCCAAATATTTATTCCTTTGTTTTCTTCTTTATCCAAATCTATTGTTACAATTCTACTTACTTTACCCTTTGCTTCAAGGTGATTATAATAATACCCTTGAGAATAGGAAAAATCATCAATTCGATATATGCCATTTTCTCCCATAAATCCTGGTCCTGTAGGCACTGTAAAGTAAAAACTATTGTCGATTATAGTATAAATATTCTTATGTTTATATCCAGCTAAGTGTATATCGTATCTTACTCCAGTGTTGTATAAAAGTGTTGATGACGTAGAATATGCCATAATGGTTTTTTCATAATCAATATCTTCACCTCTAAACAAAGAAAATCTAGGTACATAAGTATTCTCACTCATTTTTTCTCTATACCAAAATGCATCTATACGTTCATCTGTCCATAAACTTTCATAAGGAATTAAACTGTTTTTTGTTTTGTTATTACCTATCTCAAAATACTGTCCATACTTTTCATCCCTTATTAGACCACTTATAATAACATCATCTAAAACACTGGAATCACCTTGTATATCTTCAATATAAAAGGTAGCTTCTCTTACTAATCTATAGGCTCCTACCCTATAAATGCTTATTATACTTAGACATATTATGAATATTGTTATTCCTTTAAACTTCATCATTCCACCACCTTTTATATAAAGGTACACTTCCTTAATATTTTAATACTATCCCATACATAGAAACCTGTTATTACAAACAGAATGCCACTAGAAATATATAAATTATGATACTCAAATGGTAGTTGCACTCTATACCTTAAGACATTTATAACAACAATAAGTTGAATAACAACAACAATGGCTAATATTTCTCTTTTATACATCCCTTTAATACATAGAAGGCTATAATAAATGGCAAAGATTATAGAGATTAAAATTGCAAAGGTAGATAAAAAGCCTTCAAAACTTAAGGGCATTACAATTCGGTAAAAATCAGACCTAACAAAGGACAAAAATAATCCATTATTGACTCTAGTTTCTACAATGTTTCTTGGCCCTAGCTCCTTTAAATAGGTAGGTGCAAATATGGCATACCCTAAAATGCCAATAAGCAATTGACTTGCAACTAAGGATATAAACCCTACGAACCATGCTAATATTTTAGCAAAAAACATATTTTTTCTATCTTGGGGCAATGCCATAAGGGTATAAATGCTTTTACTTTCATTAAAATTACTATAAAAGCTCAAAATACATATGCCGATCATTCCCGCAAGGCTTATTAGAGCAATGATCACTGCTCCTGATCCTATAAACATTTCTTCAAAAGGAATGTAGGTATACACGTTTATTCCTCTCCTAGCATGCCAAATAAAAAATCCTTGGAGTGCTATAGAAAACCCGCACAACAACAATACATATTTAAAAATATAATTAAACTCATGTTCAAATAAATAAATAAACTTTTTCATATTAATCCCCCTATTTACCTTTTCTTTCATTATTATACTTAATACTCTTTTATTTCTATTTCTTGAATCCATCATCTTTGAAACATTTAAAAATTTCATACCTCATCCCACATCTCATTGATTAAATCAACAACTTCTTTAAAGGACAAATTAATGTTCTTTGCCAATTTAATAAACTCTTTAGTCATAGTTTTCCTTAATTCCTCTTCAATTTTTCTGTAGATATATTCATTAACATATATTCGACTCCCATTGTTTCCACAAGTATATACATACCCCTCTTCTTCCATTAATTTATAGGCTTTTTGAGCTGTGTTGGGGTTTATCTCTAGCTTAATTGCCAGTTCTCTTCTTGATGGCAATATATCTCCTGCTTCAACCTGCTTTAACAATATTTTTCTTTTTATAAACATTGCAATTTGAGTATATACGGGGTCTTTATTGTTTAATTTAAGTTCAGAGAAATCAATCAAAACTTTATCACCTACCTAACTTTGAATAGAATCTATTGGTGCTACCTTATTTGTCTTTAGTGTATTATGCCATTAATACACTAAGTGTATACTTTTAAATCCTCTATATATATAACAATCTAATAGGAGGTTTTCTTACACTTTTTATGAATTTTAAAGAAATTAATTTTACAAACTAAAAAAGCATACCCCTTATAGAGTATACTTTTTCACATATTATTGTTCCCATTTATCTAAAATCATTAAGCGAACTGCTTTTTTGTTTTCTAAGAATTCTTCATAAGAATTAAAATTAATAATGATATAGGTTATAACCTCACTTATAAGCTTTAATATTTTTTCATTTTCACTATCAATAATGGTAATGCTAGCTGCTGTAGATAAAGTGTATGCTAAAACCTCCGTTATTTCACTATGAATTCGATCTGCATCTTCCTCTGGAAACTCCCTATATAATTCTTTATACAGCAATTTATCCGAGTAGAAATATTTTAACGTACTCATAAAGTCACTAAAACTCTCTAAATTGTTACTATCTGATTCAATTTGGAAAAGTATTAAGAAGAATATATGCCATTCAAAATCAGTATTCATAAAGGATATTAATCTGTCACCAAATATTTGGCAAAATTTATCTTCTCCAACAAATTCCCCTTCAAGATATATTTTTTCTTCCCAATTAATTTCTCTGCCATAGATATCATTAAATCGATGTACCAAATCTAAGAAGGCTGATTGAGCTTCCTTTACTGGCAAATCATTGTATTTGTTAACGATATACCCACTGATTAAATCACAAATGCTTTTAAAGTTAACAGTAAACCCAATTGATTCACTCATTTTCGCTACAAAAGTATCACTTATCAGTTTAGCAATGGCAAGGTTAAAATCGATTTGAGCCGTGGCTTTATGGGCACTTGAATCTTGGATTTGATCATTTACTAACTGTAACATTTTGTCTATGCCTACTAAGTTACCTTTTATGGCTGTTAACATTTCCATAATATAGCTTGAGTATGGAATATAAACATTATTTTTATAAATAACTTTATGTTCTATATCAGACCAAAAGGTATTGACTAGAGATTTTATTTGCAACTCAAAATTCACTTTTGTATTATCTATAATATATTGACAATCTATTCTATATATTTTATGTCCATTTTTTTGTATTTGTGGTTGTTCTGCACTTAAGTCAAAAAACATATTGGGAATGTTGGTGTTATAATACAACCCCATTTCATTCTTCTCATTAAACTTATGTTTTATAATCTCTAGTATTTCACCTTCGTTTTTATTAAATCTACATTCAATTAAGACACCTATTAAATCAGATAAATTATCTATTATTTCTTCTGGTGTTTTATGTAATTTATACAGTTTATTCCTAATGATCTTTTCTTTTAAACTTGATGGTGATTTTATTCTTGTATTTATATCCATTAGTTGATCAAAATTCTTAAAGAGTTTACTTAAGTGTAGCGTTATTTCTGATACAGCTTTTATATACAGCTCCTGATTATTATTTAATATTTGTACTGTTCCTTCTGTTAAAGAGAACAATTCCAATTTGTTTTCATTCACTATAACCCTACTCCTTTAATATTTTTTAACTTAATTATAACATGTTTCGACTTTTTGTCCTATGTGATTTTGTGTGATTTGCCTAAAAAAAAGAAGATGCTATTCCCATCTTCTTCTACAGATTTACTAAATACTTAGCAATTCTAATCTACATATATATTTTGATCTCTTTCAGGTCCTACCCCGATCATTGTTACTTTAGCACCACATAATTCTTCTACTCTTTTAATAAAATGTTTAACTGTAGCTGGTAACTCTTCATATGTTCTTATATGATCAATTGATCCCCAGCCTGGCATTTCTTCATAAATTGGCATGCATTCTTTTAAGTCCTCTAAACTTGGTGGGAACTCAGATATAACTTCTTCACCTTTTTTATAAGCAGTACAAATTTTTATTGTGTCTATATTAGCAAGTACGTCTATTTTATTAAGCGCAATTTCTGTTAATCCACTTGTTCTAACAGCAAATTTACCAATTACTGCATCAAACCATCCGCATCTACGTGGTCTTCCTGTTGTTGTTCCATACTCATGTCCTACATCTCTAATTTGAGTGCCTACTTCATCGAATAATTCTGTAGGGAATGGACCTTTTCCAACACGTGTAACATAACCTTTCATTACGCCAATACAAGAATCAATGGCTGTAGGCCCTATACCAGATCCTACACAAACGCCTCCCGTTATTGGATGTGAAGACGTTACATAAGGATATGTTCCAAGATCTATGTCTAATAAAGTACCTTGGGCACCTTCAAATAATACTTTTTTATTACTTTGTATCGCATCATGAACAATAACAGTTGTATCTGCAAAGTATTTCTTTAATCTTTCAGCGTATCCTAAGTATTCTTTTATTATTTCTTCAGCGTCTAATTGAATGTCTTTTTCATATACCTTATTTATAATTAAGTTTTTAATTTTTACATTTTCTCTAACACGTTCTGCAAAATACTCTGGATTAAGAAGATCGCATATTCTAACACCAGATCTTTCTGCTTTATCCATATAACATGGACCTATCCCTTTTTTAGTTGTCCCTATATCGTCATTGCCTCTGTATTCTTCTTTGATGCCATCTAATACTTTATGATATGGCATTACTAAATGAGCTCTTAAGCTGATTCTTAAATTTTCAGATGCTATCCCTTTGGCCTCTAAACCATCTATTTCTTCTAAGATGCCTTTTGGATCAATTACTACGCCATTACCAACAACGCATAATTTATCTCCATATAAAATTCCTGAAGGAATTAAATGAAATTTATATACCTCGCCATTAACCGCTACAGTGTGTCCTGCATTATTTCCACCTTGTGATCTAACAACTACATCCGCTTCTTTTGATAATATATCAATAATTTTTGCTTTTCCCTCGTCACCCCATTGGGCTCCTATAATAACTTTTGAAGGCATTGTCCTTGCTCCCTTCTTTACAAAAGAATTTATAATTTATAGTAAGTTTTATAAATCATATTTCATAAATTTAGTATTCTTGGTATAATAATTATATATACATCTTAATTTTCCCCTTGCCTCTTACTTCCATTAAGACAGGGTTAACTACTAAAAGCAATCTAAACTTTTGCTTTCATATAATTACCCATACCTTAATTAGCATATCAAAACATTAAAACAATTGCAAGAGTTTTTTCGAATGTTTTTGAGTTTTTACTTGAAAATGTTCGGTAAATATTTTTTAGATTATTATTATTTTGTACCATTAGTTCTGAAATATCCATTAATATACTCTTTACATTTGCCCCCTACTTCATTATACTATTACTAAGACTACGTCTTTACTTTCTTGCTTAAATTCTCATAGTGAAGGAAGTGATTTTATGAAAATAGAAAAAATCAATGATAATCAAATTAAATGTACATTAAGTAAGAATGACTTAAGTGACCGCGAAATAAAACTTAGTGAGTTAGCTTATGGTACAGAAAAAGCACAAGATCTTTTTAGGGATATGATGGAGCAAGCTTCTTTTGAATTTGGATTTGAAGCAGATGATGTTCCTCTAATGATCGAAGCTATCCCGTTGTCAACGGAGAGCATTATGTTAATTATTACAAAAGTAGACAATCCTGAAGATCTAGATACCAAGTTTGCCCATTTAACATCGAATATAAAACGATTTAAAAAGAAAAAATCAGATCAAGATAGTGAAGATATCAAATCATCAACTGAAGAAAAAAATAATGAAGACCTAAATAGTAAGAAGTTTTCTGTTAAATCTGATAACCACTTACTTGTTTATCTATTCAATAATTTAGATAATGTATCTTCTTTTTCAAAACAATTAGATATCAGTTATTCTGGCATTAATTCCTTGTATAAGGATAATAAAAGTAATTACTATCTTGTTTTACATAAGTCTGATTTTGATGATATAACTTTTAAGTCAATATCTGCTATTGGATCAGAGTTTGGGACTAAAATTTTATCTACTTATGCAACTGAATCATATTATAATGAACATTTTGATTCAATTGTCAAACATAATGCCATCCAAGTATTAAGCAAGTTATAAGAGGTGTCTGTAACTCTATCTATAAAAATTAAAGGACTGTAGTAATTACTACAGTCCTTCTTTTTTATCTATTTACTTTCTAAATATGCATTAATTTTATCAACTAGTTCATCTGCACTCTTACCATGTACAAAAGACGCCTCTTCTAATGTTTCTCCTTGGGCAGAAGGACACCCTACACAATGCATTCCTGATTCTAATAAAATAGGAATAATACCATGGTCTACTGCAATTATATCTGCTATAATCATATCTTTCGTTATTTTAGCCATTATTAAAACCTCCTTTAAAAAATATATAAACTTACAGCTACATTAATAGATGTAAAAATTTATTGAAAGAAATCTAGAAATAAAATACATTATTTACAAATCCCTCTTTCATAAAACATTATAATATATAAAGTAAAAAATGTCTAATAGGTTATTCTATCTTCTATTAATATCTACATGATACTTATATAAATTAGATCTATAATAGGATTCTTCATAAAATAATTTTTCTCCATTGATTGTATAATTAACCCCTTCTACTTTTAATAAAGTAACTGGCTTGGATACATCAAATGTACGCATAATAGGTCTACTTGACAAACAAGCATCAATATTACAAGACACAGATTGTATTATATATCCGTAATCTTCTAGAATATTATATAAGGATGTTTCTAAATCATAGTCTTCTAGTTTTTCACATCTATATTTTGGTATATAGACTGTTTCTAATGCAACTGGCACTAGGTTCGCAAACCTTAATCTTTTAATTTTATAGTAATTAGTATCTGGTTTTTCTCCTAATTTCATACTTATTTCTTTTAAGTTATACACAGTACAAAATTCAATAAGTTTTGTACTTGGTTCATGTCCTTGTTCAAGTAATGTTTCAGTAAATGATCTAATATTTTTTTGTAAAAATTGTGGTGAAGATACAAATGAACCTCTTCCTTTTTCTCTTTTAATTAAACCTTCATTTACTAACTCGTTTACTGCTTGCCTAGCTGTCATTCTACTAATATTAAATAGTTCACTTAATTCTCTTTCGGAAGGTATCTGTTCTCCAGATTTATATACACCTATTTTAATTCTATTTTTTAACTCTTTTTTAACTGCTAAATAAATCGGTTCACCCATATTAATCACCCAATATTTTGTTATATTTTCACTAGACTTATAGTATACTTTCTTCTATATAATATTAGCACTATACTTAATATTTATCTAGTATATTTCAATAATCTGCTTTGATATGAATATCCCTACTTATATTAATCACCATTCTTAGTTTATTAATATAAGTAATAATAATTATTATTTAAAACTGTATTGACGTGTATACAGTATTCATATATAATATAGTCAAGGGATATACTTAATAAAACTAGTATAAATCATGACTTTAGAAGTCATTCTAATATTATAAAGGAGGATTTTATTATGAAAACTGAGTGGCAAGGTTTTAAAAAAGGTAGTTGGCAAAACAGTGTTGATGTAAGAAGCTTTATTCAATCAAATTTTACACCTTATGAAGGTGATGCAAGTTTCTTAGAAGGCGCAACGGAGCAAACAACAAAATTATGGGAAAAAGTTTGTGAATTAACTAACGAGGAAAGAGTAAAAGGTATATTAGATGCGGAGACTAAAATACCTTCAACAATTGACTCTCACGGTCCTGGTTATGTTGATAAAGATCTTGAACTAATCGTAGGTTATCAAACAGATAAACCTTTAAAACGTGGTATAATGCCTAATGGTGGTATCCGTGTTGTTGAAAATGCACTTGAATCTTATGGATACACAATAGATCCAATTACAAATGAAACATTTTCAAAATATAGAAAAACTCATAATGATGGTGTTTTTGATGCCTACACAGATGAGATGAGAAGAGCAAGACGTTCTGGTATTATTACTGGCTTACCTGACTCTTATGGTAGAGGTAGAATTATTGGTGACTATAGAAGAGTTGCTCTTTACGGTATTGATTACTTGGTTCAAGCAAAACAATTAGAGAAAAAACAACTTGAAATGGATTATATGGAAGCTCATATTATTGTTTTAAGAGAAGAAATTGCTGAGCAAATTAAGGCTCTTAAAGCCCTTAAAAATATGGCAGCAGCTTATGGGTATGATATTAGTCAACCTGCTAAAAATACATTAGAAGCAATTCAATGGACTTATTTTGGATATTTAGGTGCTATTAAAGAGCAAGATGGTGCTGCAATGTCAATAGGTAGAGTTGCAACTTTCTTAGATGTTTACATTGAAAGAGATTTAAAAAATGGCGCTCTTACAGAAAAAGAAGTTCAAGAATTAATGGATCAATTTGTAATAAAATTAAGAATGGTTCGTTTCTTACGTACACCTGCTTACAATGACCTTTTCTCAGGAGATCCAACTTGGGTAACTGAGGCTATTGGTGGTATGGGTATTGATGGAAGAACTCTAGTAACTAAAAACAGCTTTAGAATGTTAAATACATTATATACTTTAGGACCAGCACCAGAACCAAACTTAACTGTGTTATGGTCTGAAAGTTTACCAGAAGGTTTCAAAAGATTCTGTGCTAAAGTTTCTATAGATACAAGTTCAATCCAATATGAAAATGATGATTTAATGCGTGGATGGTTTGGTGATGACTACGGAATCGCTTGCTGTGTATCTGCAATGAAAATTGGTAAACAAATGCAGTTCTTTGGTGCAAGAGCAAACTTAGCTAAAGCATTATTGTATGCTATAAATGGGTGTAAAGATGAGAAATCTGGTGATCAAGTAGGTCCAATGTTTGCACCTATTACATCAGAATATCTTGAGTATGATGAAGTGGTTGCTAAATTTGATCAAGTAATGGATTGGTTAGCTCAACTTTATATTAATACATTAAACATCATTCACTATATGCATGATAAATACAATTACGAAAGTCTTCAAATGGCTTTACATGATAAAGATGTATTAAGAACTTCTGCTTGTGGTATAGCTGGATTATCAGTAGTTGCTGACTCATTATCAGCAATTAAAAATACAAAAGTGAAAGTTATAAGAAATGAAGAAGGTTTAGCTGTTGACTTCGTTGTAGATGGGGATTACCCAGCATTCGGTAATAATAATGATGCAGTAGATAGACTTGCTGAAAAATTAGTAGAAGACTTTATGAATAAGTTAAGAAAACACAAAACTTATAGAGATTCTGTACCTACATTATCTATTTTAACAATTACTTCAAACGTAGTTTACGGAAAGAAAACAGGAAATACACCAGATGGAAGAAAAGCTGGAGAACCTTTTGCACCAGGTGCTAACCCAATGCATGGACGTGATACAAATGGTGCCATTGCATCAATGGCTTCAGTAGCAAAATTACCTTACCAACACGCTGAAGACGGTATATCTTATACTTTCTCAATCGTTCCTAAGGCATTAGGTAAAGATGAAGAATCACGTATTACTCACTTATCTGGTTTACTTGACGGTTACTTCCACGATAAAGGACATCATATCAACATTAATGTTTTTGATAAAGAAACTTTATTAGATGCTATGGAGCGTCCTGAGAAGTATCCACAATTAACCATAAGAGTATCAGGTTATGCGGTTAACTTCATAAAACTTACTAGAGAACAACAATTAGACGTTATTAATCGTACTTTCCACGAAAGAGCATAATTATTTTTTAGTTTCAGGTGGATCATATCCACCTGAAATTATTTATAAAGGAGTTTTATTTATGAATCCTCTAAAAGGAAGAATACACTCTCTTGAATCTTGTGGTACTGTAGATGGCCCTGGAATAAGGTTTGTTATTTTTATGCAAGGCTGCCCTCTACGCTGCCAATATTGTCACAATCCTGACACTTGGAAACTATCAGATGGTAAAGAAATGGATTTGGATTCACTCGTTGATGAAGTATTAAAATACAAATCTTATATGCGCTTTTCTGGTGGTGGGGTTACTGTTACTGGGGGAGATCCTTTATTACAAGTTGATTTTGTCAGAGAGCTTTTAAAAGCATGTAAAGAAAATGGTATTCATACAGCTCTAGATACCTCAGGGTATATTTTTAATGATAAAGTTAAAGAAGTACTTGAATACACTGATTTGGTATTATTAGATATTAAGAGTTATAACCATAGCAATTATAAAAATCTTACAGGTGTTTCTCTTAATCCTACATTAGATTTCATGACGTATCTAAGTCAAATCAATAAACCTACTTGGGTTAGATTTGTTTTGGTACCTAACTTAACAGATAATGAAGAGGATATGCATAATCTAGGTAACTATCTAGCAGGTTTTACTAATGTTGAGAAATTAGAACTTTTGCCATTTCATAAAATGGGAGAATTCAAATGGGAAGAGCTAGGTTATGAATACAAATTAAAAAACACACCAGAACCTACAAATGAAGAAGTAAAAAAAGCAAAATCTATTTTTGAATCTTATAACCTCAATGTTTATACCAATGAATAGATTGCCATGAATTTTAAACTAAAATACTTGTAAAAACAAGGATTATATTATAAAATGTAACTGACACGTTATATACTAAGATTTTATTTTAATATTTAGGAGGAATTTATTATGGCATATTTAATATCAGAAGAATGTATTAACTGTGGTGTATGTGAGCCAGAATGTCCAACTTCAGCTATATCAGAAGGCGGAGATAAATACGTAGTAGCTGCAGATGCTTGCATCGATTGTGGTGCTTGTGCTGACGTTTGTCCAGTTGATGCTCCACAACCAGAATAATCTATATTATTTTTGTACTTAAAAAAACTCATCTATTATAAGATGAGTTTTTTATTATTTATTATACCTATGTAATTGGTTTATTTACCAAACTACTTGTTATACCTTAATTTAACCTTTTTTTATCTTGAAAAAAACAACTTAAATTTTTTAGACTTAGTTACCGCAGCTTCTTGTCTAGTTTTTTGAACTTCTCTTAATGTTTCGTCAAATCTTTTAAACCTTTCCTCTTCTCTTTCTTCTTTTAGTCTCAATAAATAATCCATTTGTTTAATAATTTTCTCAGAAACTGTATCTGTCAATAGAATATTGTTTTCTTCTAATGTTGCCTCGAACATATCTTTCATTATTAACTGAAATTGTTTTAACTTGTTATCTGTTCCAAGTTTCAAATCTATTTCTTGGGACTTTTTTTCCATTAAATTATCTGTATTAGATTCACTATCTTGTATTTCATTAATTCTATCATTACTTTTCTCGTTCTCCGATATATGGTCACTAACATCTTCTACTTGGTCCATATTAGGCAATAACATTTTAATAGCTTTTAACTGAAATCCTTGATCTTTAAGTGCTTTAATATTTTCTAAAGCCATAATATCTTCTTCTCTATAATATCTATGACCTAATTCATTCCTTGGAATATCTAACTCTAATTCTTCTTCCCAATATCTGAGAACATGAGGCTCTACATTAAGCCTTTTAGATGCATCTGATATAATATAGCGTACCATCGAACCCCTCCGCATTTGTAAATAATTACCAATTATTTATTATTATACCATATTTTTACAGTTATACAAGAATATGTTAAAAGTTTTTTAAATTAATTGTGTTTATTTAAATATTTTATCTGTTTTATGACATTTTTTGATATGATTCTACAATTCTTACACCTATTGCTATTTTTATTTTTTAGTCGTATGTTTCTATTATTGTATTAATAAATAAGGATAAATAAACATGTCCTATATTAAATGTCGTTTATTGTAATAATAAATCATTCGATTATTTTCTTTTTTTAAATTAATCGTTGACTTATTCTTTTGTGTTTGATAAAATTCTATGCATTGATTTATTGTTTTAATATACTAAATATTTTTAGGAGAATTAATATGAAGAAAAGATTAAGTTTTTTTATTGCTCTGGTTTTAAGCATTACTTTATTGACAACACCTATTGTTAGCGGTAGTGAATTAGGTGAGATTAGTTTATTAGTTAACCATATTGAGGTAGACTTTGATCAATCTCCTGTGTGGGTAGAAGATACACTTTATATCCCCTTTCGTGCACTTTTTGATGCTTTGGGAGGAGAGGTGTTATGGGACGAGGAATCTAGGATTGCAACTGGTATTTATAATGACTATACCATTAATGTTCAAATCGATGACTCACTTGTTAAAACCTACTTAAGCGAAGATTTTTTTTATGAGGAAACACTTGTACTAAATGGTCGTTTATTACTATCCGTCCAATTCATAACTGAGCTTTTACCTGTTTATGCTTATTGGTATGATGAATTTAACGCAGTCCATATTGCAGCTCCATCTCAAGGCTTCTTCTGGGAAATAAACAATGATGGTGTATTAGTGTATCTTCTTGGTTCTATACATGTTGGTAAGGAAGACTTATATCCTATTAGAAGTGCAATAGAATATGCTTTTCTAAGCTCTGATTACTTAGTTTTAGAAGCTGATATTCTAAATGTTGATGAAGCTATTATTCCATATTTAAACAACTTACAAATGTACACAGATGGATCTACTTTAGAAGACAATATATCCGAAGATCTTTTTAATGAAGTTCTTGAGTTTTATGCTCAATTTGGTATTGGTGCAGATATTATTAATTTATTTAAACCCTGGGCTTTAACCTTAGAAATTAACAGTGTCAACTTAGCAATGCAAGGTTTTTCAGGAGAATATGGAATTGAAAGTTATTTCCTAAATTACAAACCAGAATCCATGGAAATTATTGAATTAGAAGGTTTGATATATCAAATGGAGTTATTAAATAGTTATTCTCCAGAATTACAAGAGTATCTTCTCGCTGATGTTTTAAGAAATAGCAGTGATGAATTTATCTTAATGAATATGTGGAAAGATGGGGATCTTGAACTTCTTGAAAGCATTTATGTTCTAGATGAAAATGAAATGACATCTGAAGAAAAAGCATTATCAAATGAGTATTTGGATGCTCTTATGATAAAAAGAAATTATGAGATGACCGATGCCATAGAAGCATTACTAATAGGTGAAACTAAAGGTACCTACTTTGTTATTATAGGTGCTGGACACTTCGTTGGTGAAGAAGGCATTATTGATCTTTTAATTAATAAAGGGTTTGATATTGTTTCACATAATTAAAAGTAAAAAAATAGGGGAGAATATTTCTTCCCTATTTCCTTTTATATTATTAAATTAATTGGTTTACAACTATCTTTCCATATTTACAAACTTTGTATATTGACCTAACCACACTAGATTAATGGTTCCTGTTGGACCATTACGCTGTTTTGCTATAATTAGTTCTGCTTGATTCTTAGATTCTGAATCTGGATGGTAATATTCATCTCTATATAAAAACATAACAACGTCAGCATCCTGTTCTATTGCTCCTGATTCCCTTAAGTCGGATAACATTGGTCTATGATCTGCTCTTGCTTCACATGCACGGCTTAACTGTGACAATGCAACTACAGGTGCTTCCATTTCTCTTGCTAAAGCCTTTAGAGATCGTGATATTTCTGATATCTCTTGCTGTCTTGATTCTGATCTACCACTACCTGACATAAGTTGTAAGTAGTCAATTAAAATTAATCCTAACCCTTTTTCTAACTTTAACTTTCTACATTTCGCCCTCATTTCAGATACAGATATACCTGGAGTATCATCTATATATATTGGGGCTTTTGCAAGAACTCCCGATCCTTCTGCTATCTTTTCCCAATCTGATTCATCAAGGTTTCCTGTACGTACTTTCTGTGCATCTATCATTGATTCAGAACATAACAAACGATTAACCAATTGGTCTTTTGACATCTCAAGACTAAAAATTGCCGTAGGTACATTACTTCTTATTGCTACATTTTGAGCCATATTAAGAGCAAATGCTGTTTTACCCATAGATGGTCTTGCTGCTATTAATATTAAATCAGAAGGTTGTAAACCTGCTGTCCTATAATCTAAGTCAGAAAAACCACTGGCTATGCCTGTAACTTGACCTTGAAACTTATGAGCATTTTCAATTTTATCTAATGTTGTTAATATAATGTCTTTAATAGGTGAAAATTCTTCTGAACTTTTATTTTGTACCAAATTAAAAATTCTTTTTTCAGCTTCGTCTAGAATCACATCTAATTTTTCTTGTCCTTGATAACATTCATTGACAATTTCCTCAGATGTTCTTATTAACCTTCTTAAAGATGATTTCTCTGATACAATATTAGCATATTGCTTTATATTTGTAGACGTTGGTACCGCATTAGCCAAATCTGATAAATGCTTTATACCACCAACTTGCTCTAGTATCCCTTTTTGATTAAGTTTATTTTGTAATGTTACTAAATCTACTGGCTGATTACTATTGTATAATTCTATAATTGAATCAAAAACAAGTCCTAGTTGCTTTTGATAGAAATCTTCACTATGTAATGTTTCAGAAGCAACAGATATAGCTTCACGATCTAATAACATTGAGCCAATAACTGACTGTTCAGCTTCTAAACTATGGGGAAGAACCTTTTTAATAACTGCTTCATCCATGTATTGCGTTGTAATTCTTCATAAGTAATTACAACTTCCTCCCTTCTTCTAATGTCCATATTTTTCCTATTTCCTGTTTACAGAAGTAAAACCCTACAAAGCATTCCTTTGTAAGGTTTGTTATTTATATTCACCAGCGTATGTCTCTTCCTGCCCAAGAGACATAAGTTTCTAATTACCTTTTTAAACTAATTTTCTTCTAATACTTTTACTTTAAGTTCTGCTGTTACTTTTGGATGTACTTTGATTTTAATAATATGTGTTCCAAGTGATTTTATTGGATCTGTTAATTGCATTTTCTTCTTATCTATTTCAAACCCTAATTGATCTTTAGCCGACTTAGCAATTTCTTTTGTGGAAATAGAACCAAAAATCCTTCCACCTTCACCAGACTTAATTTTTACTTCTACTGTTGACTCTTTTAGTTTTTCAGCTAAAATTTTTGCCTCTTCTAGTTCTTCTTGTTTGAGTCTCTCTTCTGCTTGTTTTTTGAATTTCAACTCATTTTTAGCTTGATTTGTAGCCTCTACACCTAGGTTTTTAGGTAAAATAAAGTTTCGTGCATAACCATCATTGACCTTAACTATTTCACCTTTTTTACCTAACTTTTTAACATCTTCAAGTAAAATTATTTCCATTATAATTCACCTTCCTCAATTAATTCATCTATTTTATCTTTTAAAACATCTAATGCATCTTCTACAGTAAAATTGACAAGTTGAGCGCCCGCAACATTTAAGTGACCCCCTCCTCCAAGTTTTTCCATGATTAATTGTACATTTATATCATCAATTGAACGAGAACTAATATATATTGTATTTTCAATTTGTGTCAGTACAAAGGATGCCTTTATCCCTGATATATTTAGCAATTCATCTGCAGTTTGTGCTGCAACGATTGTAGGACTTTCTATTTTATCCCCAGGACAAAATGTTATGGCTAAGCTATCTTTATAGATTTCTGCATTCTTAATTGCCTCAGCCCTTGCTTTATATGATTCCATATCATTTCTAAATAACTTTCTAACCCGCACCACATCTGCACCATTTCTTCTTAAAAAAGCGGCTGCTTCAAAAGTTTTAACACCTGTTTTAACCATAAAATTCTTTGTATCCACAGTAATACCTGCAAAAAGTGCATCTGCTTCAAGGGGTTTTAATTTTATCTTTTCTGACATATATTGAATTAACTCTGCTACCATCTCACAAGTTGATGATGCATATGGCTCTATATAACTAAGAACTGCATTTTCTATATTCTCAGAGCTAACACGATGGTGATCGAAAACCACTATATTAGGAATTATCTCAAGCAATTCGGGACATTCTGTGTAACTAGGCCTATTAACATCTACTACCACTAAAAGAGTATTATTGTCAGCTTTTTCTATGGCCTCTTCGTTCTTTAGAAACATATCCTCTTCATATTCTGCATCCAATTTGAATAACTCATATAATGGTCTTACAGATGTAGTAATGTCCTTTAATACAATATAGGCCTTTTTATTTAATGTTTTGGCAGCTCTATATATTCCTATTGCAGCTCCTAATGAGTCTAGATCCTGCAATTTATGTCCCATTATAATTACTTTATCTTTGCCTTCTAATAACTCTCTAAAAGCGTGGGCTTTTACTCTTGTTTTAACCCTTGTGCTTTTCTCTACATCCTTTGTTTTGCCTCCGTAGTAGTACAACCTTTCCATATCTTTAACTACAGCTTGATCTCCTCCACGGCCTAAGGCCAAATCAATAGATGTCCTTGCAAATTCTACGCTTTGAGTAAAAGATTTTCCATTAACACCTATTCCCATACTTAGTGTAACTGGCATTTCATTCCCTATATTTATAGCTCTTATATCGTCTAATATGGCAAATTTGTTTGACTGTAATTGATGTAGATATTTATGTTGAAATATAAAAAAATATTTATCCTTTTCAAACTTTCGTACTACTGCATCAATGTTCTGGGCAAATTTGTTTATGTTCCTATCAATTAAGGCAACTAATAAGGGTCTTCTTACTTCTTCTATGCTTTGCAATGCTTCCTCAAAGTTATCTATATATAATAAACCAATAACTGTTTTTTGATCTTTAATTCTACTTTGTAAATCTTTAATTTTTGTTTCGTCAAATAAATAAACTGCATACATTTTTATTGGTTCATCGAATTCCGCACTTTTGTCCTCATTTATTTCATTTACATATATAGGTTTTACTTCCAGTTCATAAAAGTTTTCACCTATTTGTATATGTTTAATAGAGTCTTTGTTGTTTATTAATGTTTCATAATTTATTTCTTGGACTATTGAAGAAATCGGTTTGTTTAATATTTTATCATCAACACATAACTTCTCAAACTTTTCATTATACCATCTGATTTTTCCTTGATTATCAAGCACGATATAAGGTATAGGAAAGTTATATAAAAGGTTTTTTTGAACTACACCAAAATCAAGAGCAAAATTAATTACTTCACTCATAAGTTTTTTCTTTACCACATAATGTAATAGTATAGTAATTATTAAGATAAAACTACAAAATATAAAACTAATTAATCCCAATTTTTTATCATAAATAGAAATAATTATTGATAGTAATACGAAAGCCAATAAATAAAATGCTGGCCAAATAAAGTACCTTTCTACTTTTGTATTAAATTGATATTTTGACTCTTTCAATAGTAACACCCCCTTCAACGAGGTTAATTTTTACTTATGCTTTTATTTTCTCTGATTTTAAATAATATTTCCACTACGCCGATAACAACAAAGTAAAAGGGCATAAATAATAAGCATATAATTGATATTAGTAGTAACACTATTTTCATTCCGAAATTCTTTGCTACTTTAATTAAGTATATCTCAAATAGAATACCAACAGAAAATAATATAAAAATACATATTACAATAAGATTGCTAGTTGTCATAACAAAACTATAATGCTCCGTTAATCCCTGTAACACTATTATTATCAAAAAGAATAATAAAAAACTTCGTGGCGGATTATATTTGATAATACTATTCAACTTAAATTCTTTCCATCCGAGTATATTTAATAGGGTTCTTGCTAAAAGCACCTTTATAAATATACTAATAAGAGATAGTATGAATATAAATGATATATAATAGTATTTGGATGTACTTATAACTTCATAAACATATTGCTCAAAAGTAAATGATGGCTGTTCTTGAAACATTTCTTCGAATACATCTTTATTTTCTAGAAGTACAGTTTCTAATGAATCATAGGTATCTTTTATTATATCAACTTGATAAATTTGATTGTATGAAAATATTATTAATATTATACTCAAAAAATAAATTATGGTTACAAAAGCAACTGTCTCGGATAATAGCTTTTTCCTTCTTATTAAACAACCTATTATTACTGATGGTATTATGTATATTAAAAGCAACAACAAGACCCCAGTATTATCAAACACCATAGCATGGTATAACAGACTTATTACAACGGCTCCAATAAAATACATATTAATATTTTTCTTATATACATAAATGATAATAGGAATAGCAAAAATAAGCTCTAAAACTATGATAGAAGACGCTGTAATCCCTAATAGGTAACTGTATACTGAAATAACTATAATTACCCCTAATAAGCTTAATATATCGTTACGATTATTCATTTTCAACCTCCATTAAAGGTTTCTTGACTTTAATAGATGTCTAGAAAGTTCCCCTAGTTCCCTATCCCAGTCTGTATAATGATCTTTACTTCCAAGCATTGCAATCTTTAATTTGTTTAATACTCTTATATCTAATGCTTCATTTGATGTTCCTAATTTATTTGATAATAAATATGTTAAAATTAGTATGTCAGATAATATATCTAAATAAGATTCCTCTTTACTATTGTCATCATCTGCCATACTAGAATATAAATCTGCAACTTGGCTTAACAAACTACTTTTGAGTTTTTCAATCATTTTTATTTTTTTTGTGATATCTAACTCACCCTCAAAAAAAGTCATCCCTATTCCTGCCTCTCATAACTTCTTTTATCTCAATTATTAATTATAACATTTTAAGAGTAATATGCAAAGGTAAATTACAACTGATATAAATGATATATAATAAATTATTAGCTTATCTTAAAAATATATTTTAAGATAATGCTAAATAAATTATTTTCAATGTAATTAATGCTGAAAATTTATAAATTAACTTCTAAAACAACAAAGTGACTTCGTCACTCTAAAAAACATTTGCTAACTTCTTATCTGAAGTCACCTTTGTTCTTGCGCTGCATTTTTCTAACTTTTTACTTTATAGGAAATAGAACTTTCCTATAAAGTAAAAAAATAAAAAGTCCTGGTCATCCAGGACTTTTATTATTAATCTAAAGTATATGCCATTAAAGCTATATGTCTTGATCTTTTTATTGCAACAGTAACCGCTCTTTGGTGTTTAGCACAATTTCCTGTTACTCTTCTAGGAAGAATTTTTCCTCTTTCAGACACATATCTTTTTAATTTATTTACATCTTTGTGATCGATTTGTCCTGCTTTATCTGAACAAAAAGCACAAACTTTTCTTCTTCTACGTCCGCCTTTTCTTTTTTGAAAAGCCATAGTTATAACCTCCTTTACAATGGGAATAGGTATTTCATTTATTTAAAACGGTAAATCATCTTCGTCATCAAAACTATTATCTATTGGCATAAAGCCTTCGGCAGAATCACCTGACGGAGCTGGCGTAGTTTGTCTATTGTTTTCGAAGGACGCTTTGCTTTCAGCAAAATGTTGTTCTTCTGCAATAACTTCAGTAAAATACTGACGTTTTCCATCTTGATCATCATAAGTACGAATCTGTATACGTCCTGTTATTGCAACCATTTGACCTTTTTTAAAGTACTTACCAGCAAATTCACCAGGCTTTCCAAATGAAACGATATTAATAAAGTCTGCATCTGGTTCGCCTTCTCTTTTAAAAGTTCTATTTACTGCAAGACTATATCTTGCAATTGCTACTGGGTTTGCTCCTTGTGAGTAACGTACCTCAGGGTCTCTAGTAAGTCTTCCCATTAAGATTACTTTATTCATAAAAATACACCCCCGCTTATTATTCTTCTATTCTTGTAACTAAGAATCTTAATACTGGTTCCGTAATGCGAAGTTCTCTTTCAAGTTCCGCTGGAACACCGGCATCAGCTTGGAAAGTAAAGAAAAAATAAAAACCTTCTCTAACTTTATCGATTTCATAAGCAAGTCTTCTTTTGCCCCATTCATCAACTTTTGTAAGAGAACCGCCAAATCTAGCAATATATTCTTTTGCTTTCTCAACTGTAGCAGTTTTTACTTCTTCATCAACTTTACCATTAATAACTAAAGCTAATTCGTAATTGTTCATCTTTAAGCACCTCCTTTTGGACTTTGGCCCTTTCTCTTTGGAAAGAGCAAGGATGTTTCACAGTTGCTTATTATATCATAGTTGAAACATTAAATCAACTGTTTTTAAGATTTTGTTCTGATGATACTACTGATTTTATACTTTTTTCAATTTTTTTTCTAGGTACCATAACTAAATGATTACAACCTAGGCATTTTATTTTAAAATCTATACCTGTTCGAAGAATTTCCCACTCAAAACTTCCACAAGGATGGGATTTTTTAAGCTTTACAATATCTCCAATTTGTAAGTTCATTCTATCACCTCTAATTATAATTGGTATTAAGAGCTCTAACAATGTGCTTTAAATCCATTTATATTTTTATACAAAACAATCAATAACCCTAAAATATTTTATTACACTATATCCTTAGATATTATTATCTTTCTCTTATTCTATCACAAATTAATTACATAAGTATATATTTCCAAAGTATAATTTTCTTTAAAAATACACTTCTTTTCCAGTCATAAATAAAATTAGACTTTCAAAGAAGTTAGTGGCTTTTGGAAAGTAAGAGTCATAGACTTCGTTAATATTTATACTGAATATCCCTATTCTAAGGCTATTATGCTTTTGGAATTAGTTTTATAGATATATAAAAACGCCTATCCTAATGGATAGACGTTCTACTAATTAATTGCGGGAGCAGGACTCGAACCTACGACCTTCGGGTTATGAGCCCGACGAGCTGCCAACTGCTCCATCCCGCGATATAAGGCGCCAACCGGATTTGAACCGATGATAAAGGAGTTGCAGTCCTCTGCCTTACCACTTGGCTATGGCGCCATTGTTTATATTATATATATATGATTACATCATATAAATTATTCATGTAAAAATCGGCAGCCACCTACTCTCCCGGGTCGTCTCCAACCAAGTACCATCGGCCGTCTATGGCTTAACCAACGTGTTCGGTATGGGAACGGGTGTTTCCCATAGACGCATCGCCACCGAAAATGACCCATAGGGGAATCGAACCCCTGTTACCGCCGTGAAAGGGCGGTGTCTTAACCGCTTGACCAATGGGCCTTATTTAATTTAAAGTGAAACTCCCCGAGTAGGGCTCGAACCTACAACCCTTCGGTTAACAGCCGAATGCTCTACCATTGAGCTATCGAGGAATATACTCTAAAAACTACATACTGAGAAGAAGTTTTGTAACGGTTCATTCTAATGTTTTTGACATATTGTATTTGTCTTTATTTAAGACAGATACGCGTCTGCCATACTTACGGTTTAGCCGTTTTAATCCAAGTTCAACTAATTAGACATAAGTTTCTCTAGGTTTAAAGCCGGCTTTTATTAGATTAAGACCTCGACCTATTAGTATTGGTCAGCTAAATGTGTTACCACACTTACACCTCCAACCTATCTACCTTGTAGTCTTCAAGGGGTC